>JANOTM010000155.1:0-18701 GCA_031416355.1 Gammaproteobacteria bacterium | reverse complement strand
GCCGGCGCGCCTCCATCTCCGGTGTGCAGCGGCGCTTGCGCATAGGCTATAACCGCGCCGCGCGCCTGATCGAAGAAATGGAAAAGACCGGCGTGGTCGGTCCCTTGCAACCCAACGGCTGCCGCGAGGTCCTGGCACCAGCGCCTCCGCCTCGCGGTTGAGAGCTACGGAAAAATATTTGTAGGGGGCACAGTTAATTCTGTATCTATTTTTTAAGAACGTTTAACAAAATGATCGGGGCTTGCTTCATGCCTCGGCCCTCACCCCTCTCCCGCGGGAGAGGGGTTTAAGCCCTTCTCCCTGCGGGACGACTGCATGGATGCAGGAGGTAGAGCAACGCCGGGAGCATTTGCCGAGAAGGGTGGGGATGAGGGCCAGAGCTAGCAGCAAGTTCTAGTCATTTTATTTAGGTACTCTAAGGAAAAGTGCATGACTATGTTGCGATTGAATCTGTTGGCACTCTTGCTTTTGCTCAGCGTAGCTGTACACGCGTCCGCGCCTAAAGATCTGGAGCGCTTTTTCAACGGTGTACACACCTATACGGCGCGCTTTCAACAAGTCGTGCTGGACGACAAACTCAATATTACCCAAGAGTCTTCCGGCACCCTATGGATAGAACGACCCGGCAAATTCCGCTGGGATTACGACACACCTTTTAAACAGCAAATCGTGGGTGATGGTGCGCGCATATGGATATATGACGTGGAGCTGCAACAGGCCACGGTACGCCCCATGACCGGCGCCCTGGGCAATACACCTGCCTTGCTGCTCGCCGGCAAGGGTAATCTTAAAACCACTTTCCAACTGAAAGACCTGGGACAGCGCGATAAGCTCCACTGGGTACAGATGATGCCGAAACAGCGCGACGGCGCCTTCGACGACATCCGCATTGGGTTCGAAAAGGGTGTGATCCGCGCACTTGAACTGGTGGATAGCTTCGGTCAGACCACGCGCATCACGCTGCAGGGCGCCGTTGAAAATAAAACCATCGAACGCCAACGTTTCGTCTTCGTTCCCCCTAAGGGCGTGGACGTCATCAGCGAATGAATCGCGCGCACAAAACCGCCACCCACTCCACGGGAGTGCACCCAGCGCAACCCCTGGCTGATCGCATGCGCCCGGCAACCCTGGACGATATCGCGGGACAGGATCATCTACTCGCACCCGGCAAACCTCTGCGTCGCGCCATGGAGATCGGCGTGGCACATTCCATGGTTTTCTGGGGACCGCCGGGCAGCGGCAAGACCACCCTGGCGCGTATTATAGCTAGCCACTCTAGCGCCCATTTCATCAACTTGTCGGCGGTGTTCGCCGGCGTCAAAGAAATTCGCGCTGCAGTGGACGCGGCCAAAACACTGCGCGCGGAACAGGACATGGCCACGGTCCTGTTTGTGGATGAGGTACATCGCTTCAATAAGGCGCAACAAGACGGCTTCTTGCCCTACGTGGAAGACGGCACCCTGACCTTCATCGGCGCCACCACCGAAAACCCGTCGTTCGAACTCAACAAGGCCTTGCTCTCCCGTGCCCGCGTGTATGTGCTCAAAAGCCTGCAAGCGGCGGATCTGCGCCGGCTCATGGATCGAGCGCTGGCCGATACCGAGCGCGGCCTGGGGGCGCTGAATCTGGTATTTCCCGAGGCCCTGCGCGATCTCCTGGCAACGGCCGCCGATGGCGATGGGCGGCGCGCCTTGAACCTGCTGGAATTGGCCGCCGATCTGGCGGAAGAACAAAATGGACGCATGGTAGTAACGGAATCCATTATCCAGGATCTGATCACCGGTGGTGTGCGGCGTTTCGACAAGGGTGGCGAGGTTTTTTACGATCAGATTTCGGCCTTGCACAAGTCGGTTCGCGGTTCGTCACCGGACGGGGCGCTCTACTGGCTGGCGCGCATGCTGGACGGCGGCTGCGATCCTCTATATATAGCGCGGCGTGTGGTGCGCATGGCCAACGAGGACATCGGCAACGCCGACCCGCGCGCCCTGCAACTGGCATTGAACGCGTGGGACGTACAGGAGCGGCTGGGCAGCCCGGAAGGCGAACTGGCCATCGCCCAGGCGGTGGTGTATCTGGCGTGCGCGGCCAAGAGCAACGCCGTCTACACTGCCTACAACGCAGCACGCGACCAGGTACGCGCCACCGGCTCCCTCGAGGTGCCGGTCCATTTACGCAACGCGCCTACGAAACTCATGAAAGAACTGGGCTACGGTAAGGCCTATCGCTATGCCCACGACGAACCCGAGGCCTACGCCGCCGGTGAGACGTATTTCCCGCAAGAACTAGGGGAGCAGCAGTATTACCATCCAGTAGCGCGCGGCCTAGAACAGAAAATCGCCGAGAAACTGGCGCATTTGCGGGAACTGGACAAGAAGGCCAAACGCTAGTGGCGATCTCGATCTTGAACATGCTTACATGCAAGGGTAGGGTGGGCAGCGCCCACCATAACGCCTGCACCGAAGCCACGGATGGTGGGCGCTGCCCACCCTACGTCTCGGCCAAATTATTGTTGCGAGGGACTGTATGAACCAAGTCATTGCCATCGCCATTGGTGGCGCCGCAGGCAGCGTATTGCGCTACTGGATGTCCACTGCGGTATATCACTCACTGGGCCGGACATTTCCCTACGGCACGCTGGCAGTGAATGTACTGGGCTGTCTGTTAATGGGTGTACTGTTCGTTGTCTTCACCGGGCGCGGGACCGGCGATGGTGTGTTGCGTGCGGGTATTTTAATCGGCGTACTCGGGGGCTTTACCACCTTTTCCGCGTTCTCTATGGAGACGTTCATTTTAATCGAAGAAGGCGCTCTCTTGAAGGCATTACTCAACATGGCTGCCAGTCTCATCCTATGTATCGTCGCCATCTGGGCGGGTGTAGTCATGACTAGGCACGCTATGGCGCAATAAAGAAATATTGTTTCATACGCCAATATGTATTCTTCCAACCCCTACTGTGAATAACCCATGCTAGACCCACGTTTATTCCGTACCGATATTGCCACCACCGCCCAACAACTGGCACGCCGCGGATTTGTGCTGGACGTAGCCGCCCTCACGACACTGGAAGAAAAGCGCAAAAAAATTCAGGTAATCACCCAGCAATTCCAGAACGAACGCAACGCCAATTCCAAGGCCGTGGGTCTAGCCAAGGCCAAGGGCGAAGATGCCGCGCCTTTGCTGGCAATGGTGGCTACCTTAGGCACGCGCCTCAAACAGGCCGAGGACGAACTCGAGACCCTACAGCGCGAGATTAACGACATTGCCTTAGGCATACCCAATCTTCCCCATGCGTCGGTGCCTGACGGCCGGGATGAAAACGACAACGTGGAAGTGCGCCGCTGGGGCCACCCTAAGAAATTCGATTTTCCAGTGCAAGACCATGTGGACCTGGGCGAGAAACTCGGCCTGCTGGATTTCGAATCCGCGGTGAAGATCACCGGCGCGCGTTTCGCCGTACTCACCGGACCGCTGGCGCGCATGCAGCGGGCCTTGATTCAGTTCATGTTGGATCTGCACACAACCGAACACGGCTATATCGAGACCTATGTGCCGTACCTGGTTAATAGCGATAGCCTGCGCGGTACCGGCCAGCTGCCGAAATTCGCGGCCGACTTGTTCGCCCTGCAGGGCGAACATACCTATTACCTGATACCCACCGCCGAAGTGCCGGTAACAAATTTAGCGCGCGAAGCAGTCTTGCCGGCGGATACCCTGCCACGCAAACACGTCTGCCATACCCCGTGCTTCCGCAGCGAGGCCGGCTCCTATGGCAAGGATACTCGCGGACTGATACGCCAACACCAGTTCGAAAAAGTCGAGCTGGTGCAGATGGTGCGACCGCAGGACTCCTATGTCGCATTGGAGGCGCTGACTGGCCATGCCGAGAAAGTACTGCAGAAACTGGAGCTACCGTACCGCGTCATGAGCCTGTGCACCGGTGACATGGGGTTTTCCGCTGCCAAGACCTACGACATCGAAGTATGGTTGCCGGGTCAAAATAAATACCGCGAGATTTCATCGTGCAGTAACTTCGAGGATTTTCAAGCGCGCCGCATGCAGGCGCGTTGGCGCAATCCGGAAACCGGTAAGCCGGAACTGCTGCATACGCTCAATGGCTCGGGCCTGGCGGTGGGGCGGACGCTGGTGGCGGTATTGGAGAACTATCAAGAGCGGGACGGAAGTATATGTGTGCCGGGCGCATTGCAGGCTTATATGGGGGGTCTGGCCGTCATCAGCGCCTGATTTTATTAGGCCTGGCTACAAAAAATAAAGGCCCCAAAGGGGCCTTTATTTTTACGGAAACATCCCAGCTTCAATCGTCCCCGCCGAATATACCCAGCAAGTGTAACAGGCTGGTGAACAAATTGTAGATAGTCACGTACAGGCCGACCGTGGCCATGATGTAGTTGGTTTCCCCGCCATGCACCATTGCGCTAGTTTGATACAGGATGTAGGCGCTCATGAGCAACACGAACATGGAGGAAACCGCCAGGCCGAGTGCCGGGATACCCAGAAAAATATTGGCAATAGCGGCTATGAAAGCGATCAATATGCCGGCCCCGATAAACCCGCCCATAAAGCTAAAATCCCTGCGCGAGGTGAGGGCGTAGCCGGACAGTCCGAGGAATATCGCTCCAGTACTACCTAAGGCATAAGCCACTAATTGGCTGCCGTTGGCATAATGACTAATGTAGGCATTGAGGATCGGACCCAAGGTATAACCCATAAAGCCCGTCAGGGCGAATACGGACAGCAGGCCCCAGGCGCTATTACGCAGGTAATTGGTCAGAAAGAAAAGGCCAAAATACCCGACGAGCACCAGCCAAATATTGACCATGGGGGCCTGGGTCACCATGGCGAACCCGGCGGTGGCGGCGCTAAACAGCAATGTCATAGAAAGGAGGGTATACGTGTTACGAATCAGGCTATTGGTCGCAAGGACCGATTCCTGTTGATATACCGCAGTCTGGGTTCGATTGTTCTCGGCCATTTTAGAACTCTCCTGTGAATTAAAGAATTTGCACGCTACTAAGACGGTTTATCCCGCCACATGGTTCCATAGGATACCGGACTTTTTCACTAGGGCAAGGGCTGCCATGCCGTTGGCGAGGTTCCGCCATTTGCGCTATGCTCTGGCGCCTCGGAGAGGTGGCAGAGCGGTCGAATGCGGCGGTCTTGAAAACCGTTGAGGCGCAAGCCTCCGGGGGTTCGAATCCCTCCCTCTCCGCCATATCATAGATTAAATCAGCCTCGGCTGAGGTCTTTTTATTTACTCCGTGTCTTCCATTGCTCCTTCTCCCCCAACGGGGGAGAAGGTTAGGATAAGGCACCAGCGGCTTGTGTGAACCTCAAATAGAAAAAATAACAGCTAATACGTGATCTCTCGCAGCTAGTACGTAATCCTTCCATACACCGTGGCATAGGTCGCGTTATCCCGCAGCTTTTTATAGGTCATCTGCGGATACATAGTGCCGCTAGCAGAGGGCAAGGTGAACAAAATGTCGTAACGCGTGCCTGGCGTGATGTCGATGCTGCTGGCTGTCATGGGCGACGACAGCGTCCGTCCATCCCGGACGTAGACGGTGAAGGATGGCCCGCCGAGACTGAAGGTGCCGTTCACCGAGTGCATCCCAATCAGGCGCAGCGCCACCTTCTTGCTGGGCACCGCCGCCAGCGTGATCGCCGGCGAAGAGGTGCTCGTACCCTGTTTTCCATCAATTAAAAATATTGTTGGGTTGTAGTCGGCAAATACCGTACTGTCTCCGATTGCGGTATGATAATTGGGGTCCACCGTGCTCAACATGTAGTTCTGCACATAATCGAACGCCGTGGCGGAATTGCTGTTGATCTGGTTCAGAAAAGCGCCACTGGCGTTCTTGGGCCGTATCACCAAAGTAGCGTACATGCCCATTTCCAGGTGCTTTACGGTGTGCTGATGACAGTGGTAGGCATAGCTGCCTTCCATGCCGGCTGCGGGGGTCCAGGTGTAGGTATCTCCGGTCGTCACGCCACCGGTTTCCGGGATGCCGTCCTCGGAGGTTTTGACGTCAGCGCCGTGCATATGGATGGTGTGGCCACTGTAGGGTGCCGGTTCTTGGGGTGCCATCATCATGTTCAACGTGAGATTCAGCGTATCACCGACACCCACCTCAACCACCGGGCCGGGCACCAACCCTGATCCCATGCCCGTGCAGTTCTCGGTAAAACCCCAGAACGGTACGCTAAACAACTGAATGCCGCGAACGCACACGGTTTTGTTGATAATGGCCGCCTGGGCCACGTTCGCCGTTATACCCAGGCACATCAGCAAGAGAGCAGTGATTCCCGGTTTGATGATGCTCGTTAAGTTAATCCGATTCATGGTGAATTCCTCCGCCAGTTATTTAATCCTAATCATGGTGACCGCGCCGTTCAGATACACGCCATTGGCAGTTTCCATTTGGGCGGTGTGCACATGCATGGGGTAGTCGCCCGGCTGGTTAAGATAAAACAGCAGATCGGCTGTCCCCAATGGAGGAATATTCACCACATCGAGTTTTTTGTACGGCGAACTCTGACGTGCGCCATTCACCGTCAACAGATCAAAATGGTTGGCATGGAAGTGCAAGGAATACGAGAATTGTCCCGGATTCACCACGCGGATGAGGGCGGTTTGTCCCACGTTGCCGTCGATCGTGTTGACGCCCAACGCAGCCATGGAGTCGAATCCACCCAAATCGTTGATCATGAAATAATTGGGCTTGTAGGTAGCGGTACTGACGGTTCCACCGGTGCCGGCAACGTCATTCCAGCGCGGCTTGTCCATGTCGCTCGTCACCCACAGACGCTGGAAACTATATGAGGGTCCTCCAGTCCAGGCCTTAGCGCTGCCGTCGGCTAGACCTAGCCACAACATGCCGTGCATACCCATTTCCCGTGAGTTACATGCTGTTCCATTTCGTTCTTCGACCTCAATGTTATTCTGTACCTCTTCTCGTCAGACTCGGGCAAGGCCGACACGGCCCCGAAGCTGCTGCCCGCCGGCAGTGTCGTGAGCGTTTAGATGAATGAGCATGCCAGCGTGGCGCGGCGGAAGTTCGATATGTCCTGGCGAGGACTCACGATCGCGACCCGCGACCCGTTCGTTGCCCATTGAATATCCTGGCCAAGCAAAGATCAATGGTGATTTTCTTTAGAAGGGCAGTCAATTTGCGGAGTAGGGCGCATCCCGGGCCGCAAGGTCCTTCAGGGGGCCGGGCTTGGCGATGCCGTAGCCTTGCATATAATCTATGCCTAGGTCCTGCAGGATTTTCATCGTGGTTTGGTCTTCGACAAATTCAGCGATGGTCTTTCTTCCGGTGACGTGTCCGATGTGGTTGATGGACTCGACCATGGCGTAGTTGACGGGATCGGTGGCGATGTCTTTGACAAACATGCCGTCGATTTTTAGGAAATCCACCGGCAAGTGTTTGAGATAGGCGTAGGATGAAAAACCACTGCCGAAGTCGTCGAGGGCAAAGCGGCAGCCATGGCTTTGCAGCTGCTTGATGAAGTGGGTCGCCTTGCTGAGATTGGCGATGGCCTCGGTTTCGGTAATTTCAAAACAGATCTTCTCCGGCGGCAGAGAAAACTCGCGAAACTGGTTTTCGATATACTGCAGACAGTCGTCATCTCCCAAGGATCTTCCGGAAAGGTTCAGTGATCCGAGTTCCAGGGATCGCAGGTGTATGGGATGCTCGGCCAGCCAGCGGAAATAGGTGTTAATTACCCAGCGATCGATGTTGGCGATAAGGTTGTAGCGCTCAGCGGCCGGTAGAAAAAACCCCGGCGGCACCAGGGACCCGGATTCATCGACCATGCGAATAAGTATCTCATAGTGGCTGCTCAGGTCGTCTAAACCATTGCGATGCACTATGGGTTGATGATAGAGCAGCATGCGCTGCTCTTGCAGTGCCCGGGTGATGCGCGGACTCCATTGCATCTGATCGCGGCGTTGATGCAAGGCCTGATCGTCCTCATTGTGCACGTAGATGCGGTTGTGTCCGGATTCCTTCGCCATGCAACAGGCGGCATCCACCAAACTCATGACCGACATGCTGGATGCACTCTCGGCGCCTATGCCCATCAAACCTATACTGATGCCGATGCTAAAGCTTTTATCCTCCCAGATAAAATGGAAGGCCTGGGTCATTTCTTGAATTTTATCGGCGATGCGAGTCGCTTGTTCTACCGGGCAGCTGTCCAGCAAGAGCCCAAATTCATCACCACCGATGCGTGCCAGAGTATCGCCGTGGCGCACCAGGTTTAGGAGTTTAGCGGAGTACTGTTTTAATAATTCGTCACCGGCGATGTGGCCGCACGTGTCGTTGACGACTTTGAATTGATCCAAATCCATATAGAGCAGACTATGTTCGTCCTGACTCGTCTTGGAATTGCGTATCTCTTGTTTGAGGCGATACTCGAATTCACCGCGATTGTACAAACTGGTCAGCGCATCATGCGTAGCCTGATAGGAAAGTTGCTGATTCAGTTTATGCGTTTGGCTCACGTCGCGAAAAACCAGCGCCACACCGCTGGTTTTTCCAGTATGATCGCGGATCGGAGCCGCATTCGGCTGAATATGGATTTCGCTCTTGTCCTGGCGCTGGAGGATAAGAGAGGCGAACTGTGACGGGAGCCGACCTTCTACCAGGCTTTGGTGTACCAGACCTAATGCCGGTTGACGATCTTCCTCGAATAATAGTGTGACGATATCCGCTAAAGGTCTGGACTTGGCTGTGTCTAGGGGTATATTCAACAGTCTCTCTGCTACCGGATTGAGGTATTCAATGGCGCCGTGGATATCGGTGGTAATTACCGCGTCGCCGATGGAGGAGAGCGTGACTTGTGCCTTTTCTTTTTCCCGAATCAACGCCTGATTGCTTTGTTCCAGCTGTTGAATAAGACCGCTATTGTCGATGGCGATGGCCACCTGATTCGCGAGCAGGGTCAGGAGGTCGAGGTCATGTTCGCCAAAATCGCGCCCACCGATTTTATTGATGCAGGCAATTCCCCCGAGAAAGTGGTTTCTGCCGATCATAGGCACGAGGATAATGTTGCCCACCTCTTTTTCCCACTGGTTACGCTCTTTTTCGCTGAGCTCGTTCAGAACGCCGCGCCACCAGGGTCGTTTGTGCTTCCATACCCAGCCACATATGCCGAGATTGATATCGAGGCTTTCATTGACTATTTCGTCGGCATTAAGCCCGCAACCGGCCCGATAAGTATAATGAGTGCAATCCGCATCGAGCACCGGGATGAGCACGGTTTCAGCACCGATCAGGCCTTGGGTGAAGGTTGCAGCCATGTGGAAAATTTCGTCAAGATCTAAACGATCCCGAACCGCTGCCACCACTTCCTTGAATAAGGCAATTTGTTGATCGCGCCTATGGAGTTCGTCGCTAAGTGCGAGGTCGGTGGTCGTAGGGGAGTTGGAAAGCTTCCTGCTCATAAAGTACGCGTATCATCCTGATGCCATAGTACAATTGCGCAAAAGACAAGGAGTCTGCCCAAGCATGTTGCGCGGCTGTGTAGAGAATACCGAGTGCTGCAGCCCACACCTAACCGTTGGATGTACACCGCGATAACCCCGACCACATCTGTGCTCTTAAAGTCTAACCCCGAACTGCCATAAATCCAGCAAAGCCAATCAATAGAGCCAGGCAGAGGACATATCCAGAATTAATTAATGGGATATTTTTCTGTTAGCGCGGTGGTATTTGTCTTAAAATAGCATGTGCAAGATATACGAATTCGCGTCTATATCAGGGATTCTTGTATCTATAAATAACATTCATTTATTTTATTAAAACATTGAAATAAAACGTATTACTCTTAGTAATTTCATCTATAGGCACTCAATGAATTACCTTCCCATATTTCTTGCCGTACGTAATAAGTCCTGCGTCGTGGTCGGTGGGGGTGAAGTGGCGGTGCGCAAGGTGGCATTACTTCAGCAGGCGGGCGCCAAAGTCACTATCGTTGCTCCTAAACTGGGAGCGGCCCTAGCTCAGCAAGTGGCCGATGGGCGCCTGCGTCATCGCGCTGGGGAGTTTGTGCCGACAGATTTGGACGGAGCTACCCTGGTGATTGCGGCCACCAATAGTCCCCCCGTCAATGCCGCCGTGGCACAGGCGGCGGATTTACGCCAAATACCGGTGAACGTAGTGGACACGCCGGATCTGTGTTCCTTTATCATGCCGGCCATTATCGACCGTTCACCCCTGATATTGGCGGTATCCAGCGGCGGCGCCGCGCCGGTGTTGGCGCGGCAGTTACGCGCGCGTCTGGAATCCTTGATTCCCGCTTCTTATGGACGGCTCGCGGCGCTGGCGGGCCAATTTCGCGACAAGGTTAAGTTACGTTTTACGCGCCCCACCGATAGACGTATTTTCTGGGAAAAGGTGTTGCAGGGCCCGATTGCGGAACTGGTGTACAGCGGCCAGGAACATGCCGCCGCAACCGCGTTGCAGCAGGCGATCGATAGCGAAAGCGGCGATGCCAATCAGGGTGAAGTCTATTTGGTCGGAGGTGGGCCGGGTGATCCTGATTTACTTACCTTCCGCGCACTGCGTTTGATGCAGCAGGCCGACGTAGTGGTCTACGATCGCTTGGTGGCGCCGGCGGTACTAGAACTGGTACGGCGCGATGCAGAGCGCATCTATGTAGGCAAGGAACGAAATAACCATGCCCTGCGGCAAGAAGAAATCAATAGTTTGCTCGTGCGTTTGGCACGCGAAGGCAAGCGCGTGGTACGTCTTAAAGGCGGCGATCCCTTTATATTTGGGCGTGGCGGCGAAGAAATCGCTACATTAGCGGCGGAAGGCATCCATTTTCAAGTAGTGCCAGGCATTACCGCGGCTGCGGGTTGTGCGGCTTATAGCGGTATTCCGTTGACGCATCGCGACCATTCCCAATCCGTGGTCTTTGTCACCGGACATCTTCAGGATGGTAGCGTGGATCTCAACTGGAAGGCCCTGGCGCAACCGCAACAAACCGTGGTGTTTTACATGGGTCTGCATGGGGTGCCAACCATTTGCCGCGAATTGATTAACCATGGCATGCCGTCGGATACACCCGTGGCCCTGATTCAACAGGGCACCACGCCCAATCAGCGGGTCTATACCAGCACGCTCCAGGCATTGCCAGATCGGGTAAAAAAAGAGGAGATCAAACCACCCACCTTGATTATCGTCGGTACCGTAGTCAATTTACACGAACAGCTGCGCTGGTTTTCACCGAACCCATAATAGAAACTGTATCTAGCTTACACCGGCCGCTCGCTGACAGATTTTCGGCCCAGGCCATGTTCCACCGCGATGACCGCGGCTTCCACGCGCGAGCGCACGCCCAGTTTTCGCAATATGGATTTTACGTGCAATTTCACGGTGCCATCGGTGATATCCAGTGCCCGGGCAATACCTTTATTGCTTTGGCCTTCGGCCAGATGGCGCAGGATTTCCTGCTCCCGCGGAGTCAGCCCCGAGAGCAAGGTCTCTGGTTCCAGGTCTTTTTTCTGCTGGCCCTGGACGATGCGCGTCAACGAACCGATGAGTTCCTTGGCGACTACGTTGTTCCCCTTCATGGCGTCCTGCAAGGCGGGGACCAAATCTTCCGGATCCATGTCTTTAAGTAAATAGCCTTGGGCACCGCCACGTAGGGCGGCCTTGAGATCGGTCTCGTCGCGACTCATGGTAAGCATCAGTACCGGCGATTCGATGCCGGCGGCGCGCAGTTGCACCAGGGTTTCCAAGCCGTTCATATCCGGCATCTTGATATCCAGCAATATAATATCGGGGGCCAGGTCACGTGCATAGGTTATCCCCTCTGCGCCAGTGCCGGCAGATGCAATGACTTCTATGCCACGGCTCATGAGCAATTGCTCAAGTCCCTTACGAACCAGCGCATGATCGTCGATCAGCAGTACGCGCAATGGATCATCCTCGGGCCCCTTCCATGCCGATGCGGGGCGAGTGAGCGGAAAAATTCAAGCAAATACGCGTGCCTTCACCAGGCTCACTTTCTATTTTCAGTGTACCCGGTAAACGCTGTGCGCGCTCGCGCATAATGGAGAGCCCCACGTGCTCGCCGGGATGGGAAGATTCCACCGGTGACATACCCAGGCCGTCATCCTCGATCAACAGAGTGTAATTCTCGCCATCGTCGCTGCGCAGCATGATCCGTGCAGTCATGGCATCGCTATGCTTGCGTATATTGGCGAGCGCCTCCTGGGTAATGCGAAAAACTTGTATTTCCTGCGCGGGAGACAAAGTCAACTCGCCGCATTCGTTATGAAAATAGGCGGCGATGCCGGTCTCCTGCTTGAAGTTCATGACCATGAATTCGATGGCGGGAACCAAACCGCGCTCGTCCATGCGTGACCTGAAGTTCGCCAATAGCTCGCGCAGACTGGTATGCGCCTCCTCGACGGATATGTGCAAACGTCGAACTTCGTGCTGGGCATTGCCGACGTCTTTGCGGAACAACATCTCGCCCAGCATTTTTATATGCAGGCGCATGCTCACAATGGACTGGGCCAGGGAGTCATGCAGTTCATTACCCATCATATTGCGCTCCTCGACAATAGCGAGGCGACGCGCATTTTCGTCCAAACGGGTTTTCTCCAGCGCCAGGGCCAGGTGTCGACCGATGCTGATGAATAGATCGCGCGCTTCGCCACCCAGATCCGAGCTGGGTTTGTCCAGAATAAGATTATAAACACCGATGATCTCTTCGCGATATTGCAGCGGCACCACCACGAGTTCCTGACAGTCGCGCGCCAGAAACGGCTGACCCAAGACCTGAGTGCATAACATTGTGCCTTTTTGAATGTGCACTCCGCCATGGATGGCGACATGGCCGCACAAACAGGCATTCACCGGCATGAGTTTTTCTCTTTCTACTACTTGCGGATCAAGGCCACGGCTTGCGACCAGACGCAGCTGACCGGCACCATTCAACAGGCGAACCGTCACGGCGCGTGCATCCACCAGATCCATGCAGGTATCGAGGAAACTATCCAGCAGTTCGTCCTGGTTGCGCGAACGATTAAGACTGGAGCTGATATCGTAAAGGATTTCCAGGGAGCGGGTCTTGTGTGACAAGTGCTGGGTATGTTTGCGTACCTTGCTCGTCATCTCCAAATTGAGCATACGCAGTTCGTCCCCTAGATCGTTAATATCACGCGCTAGTTCGGTGAATTCACCGGCGGCGGTAACCGGTATGCGCACGGATAAATCGCCTTCACGCATGCGCTCGGCCCAACGTCGCAGTTCGGCCAGGGGTTCGAGGAGGTCGCGCTTTACGCGCCATAGCGCCAGGCCTATACAGGCGCCACCGGACACTAACAGAACCACCTGGCCGGCATAGAAGAAAAGCGAATAATCCGGTAATGCCAGCGCCAGGAAACCTGTGATACCCGCAAGAATCAACAAGATGAGCAGCAGGGCCAGCGGAGAAAACAACGGTCGCCAATAGAGCTTGCGCATTTTTCGCCATCCAGCCGGTGCCAAGCTTCCGTGCTGGGGCGGCGGCTGTAATGCGGTGTCCGCGTTCATTGATGCCATGGTGCCAGCTCGAGTGCCGATGGTGGAGGTGAGGGTATCCCTTGTAATGCAGTAAACGTTGATCGATTATGCCGTGCCGGATAATACCAATGCCGGATAATACCAGAATCGTAGCCAGAAATATCTGGCGCTACGCGCCATCAGCGGCGGGCGCGGGCTGGTGTTTGCTGTCGTTTGGGTTGATGAAAATATAACGAAAATCACCGGGGTTAATTTCGACAAAATCCAGGGTGGCGCCTTTCAGCAAATCGGCACAGGAAGAGGATATCAGTACATCAACCCCCTCTGATGTAATGAGCTCGTCAGTCGCTCCCATTTCATCGAAACCCATACCGTATTCTATTGTTCCGTCTTGCTCGCGGCGCGCCGCCAGGCGCAGAAACAGGTCGTCGGCGTTGCTGTGCGCAGTAGTGTCTTGAATCTGTTTTGCGGCGTTGAGTGTAATCGTAATCATTGCTCCATTCCTCTGCGATATCAGTGTTTATTGCGGGTGACGGCGGGTGTGGTTCGAATCCGAGCGGCGTCGATCCGGCATTGCTGGCGTACATAATCGATGAAACGCCGTGCCCAATGGTTGTCGGCTAAATCCCGCATATGGGCGTAACAGGCCAGGACGTTTTTATAGATTATGCCATCGTGCTTACCGTCTATGCCGGCGCCACGCACTACCTCGTACGCATACTGGAGGTCGGGCGCGATATTTTCCAGGCGCGAGTAGTGAAACTCGTGCGCGCGAATTTCGTGCGCGCCGGCGTCCCTGTGCGGCCACGGGTATTGCGCGGTTTCGCGTAGCCGCACATAGCCGCGTCCCTGGGGTTTGGTGTGCATGACGGTATCGGCGGGCAGTGCGCCGACCATGGCGCAACACTCTCCCTGCCAACTCAGGCTGCGCGTGAGATACATCAAACCACCGCACTCGGCGTACACCGGCATGCCGGCATCGATGACGCGGCGGATATCGGTGCGCAGATCGACATTGGCTTCCAGTGCATGCATGTGGACTTCAGGGAAACCACCGCCGATGAACAAGGCATCCACATTCGGTAGGCGCGCATCGTGCAAGGTATCGAAGGGAATCAGCTCGGCACCGTGGGCACGTAAGGCATCCAGATCACCGGGGTAATAAAAGGCAAACGCCGCGTCGCGGGCGATGCCAATTCTTATTACTTTTCCCTGGGAAAGAGGGGTAGGGGTGCGGGCATCCGCATCAGCCGCGGACACAATCGGCAACACCGGCGCCTGGCGTGCCACCGCCACTACCCGATCAAGGTCCACTTGCTCGGCAACCAAGCGCGCGATGGTGGCGATTTTCGTCCTGGCCTCGGAGGCTTCATTGCTTGGCATAAGTCCTAGATGGCGTTCCACTATGGCCATGCGGGGATCATGATGCACGGCACCCAGCACCGGGACATCGGTATAATGCTCGATCACCGCGCGTAACTTGGATTCATGACGCGATCCCCCCAGCTGATTGAGAATAACGCCGGCGATATGGATATTGTGGTCGAACGCCTGGTAACCCAGGATCAGGGGTGCGATGCCCCGGGTCATGCCGCGCGCGTCCACCACCAGGATCACCGGCGCCTGCAACAACGTGGCCAGGGCCGCATTGCTGTTGCTCCCGTCCAGGTCCAGGCCATCGTACAGACCCTTATTGCCTTCGATGATGCTGATATCGGCCAGGCGCGCGTGGGCCGCGAACGTGGCGTGCATTTCGACATGGGGCATGAGATAAAAATCGAGATTGTGGCAGGGCCGTTCACAGGCCAAGCTCAGCCACATGGGGTCGATGAAATCCGGACCTTTCTTGTAGGGCTGTACAACCAGCCCGCGGCCATGCAGCGCCGCACATAGGCCGATGCTCAAGGTGGTTTTGCCCGAGGACTTATGGGCGGCGGAGATCAGCAGGCGCGGCATGTTCACAGCCATATTACTCGGGCATGCCTACAGCCCGCTGTTTGGATACGCGAGCGGTGGTACGGAATTAGGCGTGGGCCGATGTGGCCGCCGCGCTCGGTGAAGCGCTGACATGGTGCGGATCGACTTCCTCGTTGGCGAGGCTGACGGGGAGGAACGGAAGTATCTTGATCGCCAAGGCGGTCAAACCGAGTGCCAGGGCTATTCCGCCCACACCCAGCAATATCTCCGGCAGGCTGGGCGTATAGTTGGCCACCACACCGTCGAAGAAACTACTACTGATTTCCTTGCCCGGAAACATTTCCAGCGGATAGGCCTGGCCGCCAATAAGGAGCACATAAATCTGGGTGAGGCCGCCGATGATAACAAGCACCGCGCTGATAGCAATCACTGTGCGCGATTTACCCAGTGTTGGATGATACAACATGGCCAGCGGTATTAGGCAGCCAATAAGAATATGTCCGATCCAGAAGAGCCCGGTATAAATACCGCCATCCAGCAGTATGAAGCGCTCCACGTCGTGATGGGCGGTCATATACAGGTTGGTAAGGTGATAGACCATAACGAAATAAAGCACGCTTGCCACGAATACGCCGAGTAAATTTTTCAATCGCCGTAAAATCTCATCGCCCAAAGGACGGCCGGTGCCGGCATAGGTTGCCATGAGCACCAGGATGAACAAGGCCAGGCCGAAGGCAAAAGACATGATAATGAACATGGGCGCTAGCAGGGCGGTGCCGTACGCGGCGCGTGCGATGAGAAAACCAAAAATGGAGCCGGTACCGGTCGTCAGCATCAGGCGCCAGACGAAGGCAAATACACCGACCGAATGGGTGTACTCGTTCATGCGGCGTTCCATCATCATCCACAGATAAACGATGACCACGGCGAAGAATCCGGTGTACAGAAAAATGTTCCAGGCAAAGATCGACTTGAAATTATAATACGTCATGGCCACGATCAGACGGTCGGGCCGACCCAGGTCCAGCACCAGGACCGTCAGGCCACCCGCAAGCAAAGTAATCGCCAACAGGCCGGAAAGGCGTGCCAGAGGTTTATAGATGGCGCGACCAAACACCGACGCTATGGATGCGACGTTTAATGCACCGGAGGCGGCAACGATGAGGAAAATGGCAAATACGTGGGGTGTGCCCCAGACGATCTGGTTGCTCATACCGGTGACATAATGGCCGTTATGCTCCATATACAGGGCCGCCAAGCCACCCACCGCGATCAGCGCACCCAGCAGGGCGAGGAGGGCGAGGTAGCCTAGACTGCGGCCTTCGATTTTGTGAAAGTGTATGGGTTTCATGTGATCGACTCTATTGGGCCTATAGGCCCTGATAACGTACGCCGGTATTCAGATGCAGATCGGCCCGTACCTGTTGCGACGGCTGGCTCGCCAGACGCTGACGGATTTCGCTGTCCGGATCCTTGAGATCGCCGAACACCATGGCCTTGCCGCCGTCGGCGGTGCAGGCCTCGACACACGCCGGAATCAGACCCTTATCCACGCGGTGTACACACAAGGTGCAGCTTTCCACCGTGCCCTTGCCGCGCGGGACATCGGGTTTTTGGTCGGTCAGGTCTTCATGGATAAACGAACGCGCCTTATAGGGACACGCCATCATGCAATAGCGGCAGCCGATACAGATGTGCTTGTCCACCAGGACGATGCCGTCATCGCGCTTGAAGGACGCGCCCGTGGGGCAGACATCGACGCACGGGGGTTCTTCGCAGTGCTGGCACATCATGGGCAAGGTCTGGACATGACCGGTGTGCTGATCCTTCAGTGTCAGGGTCCGTATCCATTGGGCATCGGTTTCCGGCCGACCGTGGCCGGTGAGGCCGTTTTCATCGTTGCACGCGGTGACGCAGGCGTTACAACCGGTGGCGCATTTCGTGGTATCGATGAGCAGCCCCCAGCGCTGCAGCGTGCTAACGGCCTCCTCGGGTGAGCGCGCGGTGGCCAGATCCATCAAGCGTAGCCCGGGCGCCAGTGCCAAACCGGCGATGGCCGCTCCGCTTACTCCTAGAAACTCCCGCCGGCTGACGCTCATGGTGCTTTACCTGTAGGGGCTGATTCTTGGTGGATGGCTGGGTTGGGCGGGATCATTTGTTCTGGAGATTTCTCGCCGCTCGCCACAGCGCCGGTTCGCGCTGTTGCATTTTTCTCCGGTGACGAAGTATGACAACTGAAACAATCCATGCTCACCGACGCGTAACTATGGCAAGATTCGCAAAATCCTTCCTTACCGAGCACGCTCTGGGTCTTGGAGCTGGCGTGGCAGTTGACGCAATTCTTAAGGCTGTGTTTCTCGGTGCGTATCCCTGCGTGCACGGTCTGATCGCGCTGATGCAATATGAACTTCATGTGGTCGCGCCGCATAACGTCGGTGTCTTCCACGCATTTTCCGCCTTTCTCGATAATAATGACGGGTTGTGCCACGCGCGTGGATTTCTTTTCGGTTTTATTCGCCTCTGCGTGTGCGGTATCCATCATGGCCGCGGTAAAAAGTCCAGCGGCGGCCAGGATGGAAAACAGCCACGTGCTACCGTTACGCAATGGGTTGGTCGTTAACATTTTCCCGATTCAGCCTGTACTATTTTATTAGGTTAATGGTCGCCCATGCCCATTTTGATGTAGCCCGTGGGGCAGACGTCGGCACAGATATGGCAACCGATACACAGGTCGTAATCGGTGTAGACGTAGCGGCCCATGGTGCTCTCGGCCTTGGGCGTGCGTTTGACCGCGATCTGCGGGCAGTAGATCACGCAGTTGTCGCACTCGAAGCACATGCCGCAGCTCATGCAGCGCTTGGCTTCCGCCACGGTTTCTTTTTCGTCCAGACCGAGCATGCGCTCCTGGAAGTGTCCGAGGACTTCATTGGCATCGGGCACCATTTCCTTGCGCAGGCGACGCGGATCGAAGGCAAAGTGACCCAGGAACAGCTCGCTCGCCTGCACGACTTCCGCCGCCGAGCGGTCCTCGTAGTTGTGCACCGCGAAGCCGCCCATGGCCTTGCCCTGTTCGTCAGTACCGCGCAGACCGCGGTCTATGGGACGTACATCGTCGGCGCCTTCCGGATGAAACTCCTTCGGCGATAAGTTGGTTTCCTGCAGCTTGGCCAGCAGGTTGAAATGGTGCACGTCGACCTTGGGTCGCTTGGCCATGTCCTGGTGTTTGAGATAATGGTCGAT
>JANOTM010000154.1:0-6739 GCA_031416355.1 Gammaproteobacteria bacterium | reverse complement strand
GTTGGTTTGGATTGATGTAACCCCCTTTGAGCTCGCCGAGCACCGCAGGCCCACCGAGGAGGTGTCGCGAGCACTGTCTGAGCATTGCCTCATATAAGGCAATGCGAGTAGCGGAGCCCCGGTGGGGCGAGGAGCGCAGGGGACCGGGCGTGGTTTTCGCCCGGCGAGCGATAGGAAGCCCTTCTTTGGTAACTTTCTTGTGGCGACAAGAAAGTTACCCGCCGGCGGGGCGGGACCCGCAATTAGGGTTTAAAGCCCGCGCGGTAGCGCGTACAACCAGACGGGTCTTATATTCATAGGCGACCCCGCTTGATGCTATGCTATGGTTGTTCGACTAACAACACGGTCCCGCGCATTCGTTTCTTCCTATGAGAATACTTTGCTATTTCGCCATTGCATTAGTTGCCAGTCTAACCTCCCTCAGCACCATGGCTGCGGATGCATCCCCCGACCCATTGCCCGCACCCATCAGTGCGGTGCTGAAACAACAGCACCTGTCGACCAAAGGATTAAGCATCTATGTGCACGAGATCGGCGCCAGCACGCCGGTGCTTGCCTACGACGCCGACACACCGCGCAATCCGGCCTCGACCATGAAACTGCTCACCACCCTAGCGGCCCTGGAGATATTGGGGCCGGCGTATGCTTGGAAAACCGAGGCCTATGCTGGGGCGTCGGTGCACGCCGGGCGGCTGGACGGGGATGTGTATCTTAAAGGATATGGCGATCCTTATTTTGTGTACGAGCATTTCTGGAGTTTTCTGCGGGCGCTGCGCAACAGCGGCATAGATACCATTAACGGCGATCTGGTTTTGGATCAGAGTTACTTCGCCCCGACCGTAGCCGACCCGGCGGATTTCGATGGACGCCCGCTGCGCGCCTACAATGTCCAGCCGAATGCGTTGCTGGTGAATTTCCAGGCGGTGAATATCCGTTTTCTGCCGCAACCCGAGACCCGCAAGGTGCGCATCGTTGCTGATCCGCTGCCGTCGCAGCTGGAGGTGGACAATCGCGTGCATCTCACCCGCCGCGGTTGCCGCGGTTGGCACCGCGGTTTGGGCATGCGGGTGTTGAATACACCGGCGCGCGACCAGTTGGTATTCAGCGGCAGCTACGACGCCGGTTGCGGCGACAACGAGGTTTTTCGCGTGGTGTCGGAGCCGACGCGCTATATACACGGCATATTCACATCGACCTGGCGTGAACTGGGTGGACGTTTCGACGGCGACGTGCGTATCGGCAACGTCCCGCCGGATGCGCAATTACTCCATACCGGATATTCCCCGCCCCTGTCCGATATTATTCGTTCCATCAATAAATACAGCAATAATGTGATGACGCGCCAATTACTCCTGACCCTGGGTGCGGAATGGGAAGCGCCGCCGGGCACCGAGGAAAAGGGCATCAAGGCGGTGCGCCATTGGCTGGCCGATAATCATTTAGATTTTCCGGAACTGGTGCTGGAAAATGGCGCCGGCCTGTCACGCCAGGAGCGTATTTCCGCGCGCCATCTCGGTGAGGTATTGCTGACAGCCTATGCCAGTCCCTATATGCCCGAGTTCGTGTCATCGCTGCCGGTGCTGGCCATGGACGGCACCCTCAAGCGGCGCCTGGGCGGCAGCCCGCTTGCGGGTCGCGCGCATCTTAAGACCGGCAGTCTGGATGACGTACGCTCCCAGGCCGGCATGATGCTGGACCAGCATGGCCGGTGGCTGGTGGTGGTGAGCCTGCACAATGCCAAGGGTGCCGATGGTGATACCGGTGAGGCGGTGCAAAATGCACTGTTACGCTGGGTATATGAGCGGCCGTAGCACCGAGCCTTCACTAACCATGTTGCGATTAACTGAAGTAAAACTCCCACTAGACCATGGGGAAGGCGCGCTTAAAACCACCATTCTCCTTAAGCTTGGTATACGCGAACACGAGCTTAAGGATTTTCATATCCATCGGCGCGGTATCGATGCGCGCAAGCCAGTAGCGATAAGCGTGATTTATACCGTGGACGTGAGCTTGGTGGACGAAGACGCGGTGCTGAGCCGCTTTGCGTCCGATGCGCACGTGGCGCGTACGCCGGATATGAATTACCGCTTTGTGGGGCAGGCGCCTGCAGGTATGGGTGCGCGTCCCGTGGTCATCGGCAATGGACCGTGCGGCCTGTTCGCGGGATTGATCCTGGCGCAAATGGGGTTTCGCCCCATCATACTGGAGCGCGGCAAGGACGTGCGCGCGCGTACCAAAGATACCTTTGGCTTGTGGCGCCACGCTAAACTCGATCCGGAATCCAACGTGCAGTTTGGCGAAGGCGGCGCCGGGACCTTTTCCGATGGCAAACTCCACAGCCAAATCAAAGACCCCAAGCATTACGGACGTAAGGTCCTCATGGAGCTCGTCCAGGCCGGCGCGCCGCCGGAAATTCTTTACGTTAGTAAGCCCCACGTCGGTACCTTTCGGCTAGTGGGCATGGTGGAGAATCTGCGCGCGACCATCGAGGGTCTGGGTGGCGAGATTCGTTTTCAGAGCCGAGTGGTGGATGTACACATAGACAACGGACAGATCCGGGGCGTAGTCCTAGCGAACGCCGAGCATATCGTCGCCGATCACGTGGTCTTGGCGCCGGGCCACAGTGCGCGCGATACCTTTCAGATGTTGTACGACCGGAGGGTGTATATAGAGGCGAAGCCGTTTTCCATCGGGTTCCGCATCGAGCATCCGCAGTCGCTCATCGATCGCTACCGCTACGGCAAGCACGCCGGCCATCCCTGGCTCGGTGCCGCCGATTATAAATTAGTACACCACGCGACCGCCAGGGATGGCGGAAGTACTAGAAACGCAGGAGCAGTTTCTAGTGAGACCGCCAGGGATGGCGCCAGTGGCCGTTCGGTCTACAGTTTCTGCATGTGCCCAGGAGGCACGGTGGTGGCCGCCACCTCGGAAATCGGACACGTGGTCACCAACGGCATGAGCCAGTATTCGCGCAACGAGCGCAATGCCAACAGCGGCATCGTGGTGGGTATTACACCGGACGATTATCCCGGACATCCCCTCGCCGGCATTGCACTGCAGCGGCGTCTGGAGGCCGGCGCGTTCCAGCTGGGAGGCGGTAACTACAATGCGCCGGGCCAGCTGGTGGGGGATTTCCTCGCCGGCCGCGCGTCCCACGCATTCGGTTCGGTATCACCTTCGTATATGCCGGGCGTGCATTTGTGCGATCTCAGCCACAGCCTGCCGGACTATGCCATTGCCGCCATACGTGCGGCACTGCCGGCCTTCGACAAGCAGATTAAAGGCTACGCCATGCATGACGCGCTGCTCACCGGTGTGGAGACGCGCACGTCGTCGCCGGTGCGCATTAAGCGCGATGAACATTTCCAGAGTATCAATACCCGCGGCCTGTATCCGGCGGGCGAGGGCGCCGGTTATGCCGGCGGCATACTCTCGGCGGCAATCGATGGCATCAAGGTGGCCGAGGCCGTGGCCTTGGACATACTGGCCCGATGTGCGACACGGAAAGAATGAAAACCTACACAATCCATATAATAGACTTCCACCAACTCCCCCTCTCCCTCTGGGGGGTGAGGCGGAAACAGGAAAAGGTCCAGTGGACCTTTTCCCCGCCGAATGGGCGCAGACGTTTTTCTGCGCCCCGGCGGGAATGGGTGAGGGCAACCTTCCCGGGCTCCCCGCCCTCATCCCCGGCCCTTCTCCCAGAGGCAGAAGGGAGCAAAACTACTCGGCGATGAGGCCCGCTCATAAAACAGATTCCCACCAACTCCCCCTCTCCCTCTGGGAGAGGGTAAGGGGTGAGGGCTTCCTTATTTTGAGGAATTCTCGATGCCAGCCAGCGCTATTACGCATTATCTAAATTCGCTCGCATCGGCTCTGGCGACTCCTTCTGGTAAGGTGTATGCCGGTGTGGTCATGGCTTGCGTGCTCGTACTCTATTTTCTGCGTAATCACATCGTCCTATTTTCTCTCGCGGCCTTTCCGGGCACGCTGCTGCATGAGTTTTTGCATTTTATCGCGGGCCTGGTGACCTTCGGCCGGCCTACGGGTTTCAGCGTAATACCGCGGCGCGTGTCGCGCGGTTATGCCCTGGGGTCGGTGCGCTTCGCCCGCGTGCGCTGGTACAACGCTTGGTTCATCGGGCTCGCACCCTTGTTGTTGTTGCCTATGGCGCTGTTCCTGCTGGTCTGGCGTGTGCAGGGTCTGCACGGTTTCGTGCTGACCGAGCTCTTGTGGGCATACCTGCTGGCTACTCTTATTTATGCCAGCCTTCCCTCGTGGCCGGACATTAAAATTGCCGCAGGCTCTTTTTGGCTGTTGGTATTTGCCGTTGCGGTCTACTGGATCGTGACCAGCGAGGGCTTTCGAATCGCCCAGCTGTAACACCCCGCTGGTGGATGCGGCCACTCGCCGCTGTGCTTATAGAGCCTATACTCACAGCAAGGGCGCGACCAGTGGTAGGCCCAAGATCGCCGAAGTTACTGTTCGATCTTGGCCGCCGCATCCAGTGCTGCTTGCGCGCCGCGCTGGTCGCCTAGCTGCGCACGCGCCGCGCCGATGATGCGCCAATTGGCGGCGCGCAGGGTTGGGTTGCTGGCGCTCCAGGAATTGGATTTTGCCGCGAGGCTCGCGGCTTGCGCGGCTTGTCCCTGTTCCAGCCGTACCTTGGCGAGTTCGTGCCACAGGGTGGGATTGTGCGATTCGATACGCAAGGCGCGCTCCAGGCCGGCGGCGGCGGCATCCAGCCGGCCGCCGCCGCTGTCGGTGCGGGCGGTGTCCGCCAGGGCGAGCACGGCACTATTTGCCGAAACCACCTGACCCCGGTGGTGTTCCGGCGTCAGCGCGCAACCATATAGTGTCATGGCAGCCAGTAGCGGAACGCATAAATTTTTTTTCATCGTATGACCATCTCAAGATAGTATTGTGGTAGATAGCGCGTACTCAATAGTAACCGCGACGACTTAAAACCCCCGCGGGACACATGGGTGGGCGACCGCCATGGATGGCGGAAGTACTGGAAACGCAGGAGCAGTTTCCAGTGAATCGCCCACCAGCGTGCACCTGCCGCAGCTACGTGTGGTGGGCGATGCCCACCCTACAAAACCACGGTATATGTGGCGTATGTTTGAAAGATATTCCTAGCCCGACTTCTAGTCAAATAAGCGTTTGAACCAGCCTTTGATGGCTTTGGCCGGCGAGCGCGAGACACACGGCGCGGTTTCCGTGGGTGCGGAACCAAGTATGAAAGGAATCTCCGCTGCACCCTGGCACCCGCTGTCGGCGCGCAGGCCGGTGGCGCTGTCTATCCATACCAGTTCAATATTCTCCGGCGCCGGTATCACCAGCGGCTCTAGGTCGAGTTTTGCCATCATCTCTCCCCATACCGTCATGGCCCCACTGGCCCCGGTCACCCGGGTGGGCCGATTGTCGTCCGTGCCTACCCATACTACCGCCACGCGATCGCCGCTGAACCCGGCGAACCAGCTGTCTTTAAGGTCATCGGTAGTGCCGGTCTTGCCGGCGATATTAAGGTCGGCGGGCACATACTGGGTCAGGTCTTGGGCGGTACCTTCGCGCACCACCCCTTGCAGCGCCGTGGTGATCAAATAGCTCGGCCCCGGCTGCACGGTCTGTTCCACCGCCAGGGGATAACGTTGCAGGGGCTGACCCTGGGTGGTGAGTATTTCGCGGATGGCGCGCAACGGCGTTTGAAAACCGCCGCTGGCATAGGTTTGATACATCTGGGTGACTTCCAAAGGCGTGAGTTCGTTGGCGCCCAGGAAGCTAGAGGCATAGTGGTTGAGCTCGCGCGTCACGCCCAGGCGTCGCATGGTATCCATGATGGATTCCAGGCCGAGGTCCAGACCCAAGCGTGCCGCGGCGACATTATAGGAATTGGCCAGCGCCAGCCGCAGCGGGACCTTGCCATGAAATACTTTATCGTAGTTGCTAGGCGTCCACTCCTTAATACCGCGCTCGCGCCATACCAGGCGGCTGTCATCCAATGGCGTAACCAGGGTATAGGCGTCGGGTCGTTCCAGTGCAGTGAGATATATAGCCGGCTTCACTAGCGAACCCATGGGTCGCAAGGCATCGAGCGCGCGGTTGAATCCATTGAAGCGCGGGTCGCGCCCGCCGACCACGGCCTGGACCTCACCGCTTTGGGTATGGGTGACGATCACCGCACCTTGGAGCGTATTGGCGCGTATGCCGCGCGCCTTTTCCAGTTGCGGCAGACGACTGGCCAGGGCGCGCTCGGCCTGGGCCTGGGTCTGAGGATCGAGAGTGGTAAATATATTCAGGCCTTCCGAACGCAGATCCTGTTCGCGGTAATCGCGCCGCAACTGACGGTGCACCAGGTCGAGAAAGGCCGGGTAGGGCGTGGTGCCCGCGGGTGCCTTACTCGCGATGCCCAAGGGCGCGGCCTTGGCCGCGACGTATTGTTCCTGGGTGATGTAGTTCTGGCGCACCAGCTCGGACAATACCAGGTTGCGCCGTTCCAGGGCACGCGCCGGATTGCGCCGCGGGTCATAGAAGGAAGCGCCCTTGACCATGCCCACCAGCAGGGCCGCTTGTGGCAGTTCCAGGTGAGACAGGGGTCGGGCGAAATAAAACTGGCTGGCGAGACCGAATCCATGGATGGCGCGGTCGCCGTCCTGGCCGAGATAAATCTCGTTGATGTAGGCCTCGAGTATCTCGTCCTTGTCGTAATGCATCTCCAGCAGCAGGGCCATGA
>JANOTM010000153.1:0-3100 GCA_031416355.1 Gammaproteobacteria bacterium | reverse complement strand
CGGGGCATTTTTTAGTGGCAGCCTGCTCATCGAGTATATTTTCTCTCTCGACGGTTTAGGTTTGCTCAGCTATGAATCGGTCATGCACCGTGATTACCCGGTGGTGCTGGGCACGCTCTATTTGTTTACTTTGCTAGGGCTCATCGCCAAGCTGCTATCCGATCTATCTTATGTATGGGTGGACCCCCGTATCCAGTTTGGATCGGTGGAATCGTGATGTCGATTACCGCCCGACCTTTATCGCCTGGGCAACGCCGCTGGCGGCGGTTCAGAGCCAATCGACGCGGTTATGCGAGTCTGTGGATATTCGGCGTGTTGTTTGTGCTCAGTCTTTTTGCCGCCGTGCTGAGCAATGACAAGCCACTGCTGGTGTATTACCAGGGACATTACTATTTTCCGGTGGTGGCGACCTATCCCGAAACTACCTTCGGTGGGGATTTTGCGACCGAGGCGGATTATAACGATCCGTATGTGGAGCAATTGCTGCGCAGCGACACAAACTGGGTTTGGTATGCGCCCAATCGCCATCGTTACGATAGCATTAATTATTTCGCCGACCGGCCTAACCCAGCGCCACCTTCACGCCAGAACTACCTCGGCACTGACGATCGCGGGCGTGACGTCCTGGCGCGCTTGTTGTACGGTTTTCGTCTGTCGGTGTTGTTCGCTTTTGCCCTGACGGCGGTAGGCACCTTCATAGGGGTGCTACTGGGCGGGCTACAGGGTTACTTCGGTGGGCGCTTCGATCTGGTATTCCAGCGTATTATAGAGATATGGAGTTCCATGCCGGAGCTTTATCTATTGATTATCTTCGCCGCTATTTTCCAACCCAGCATATTACTTCTGCTCATCCTGCTATCGCTGTTCGGATGGATGGGGCTGGCGGATTACGTGCGTGCCGAATTTCTGCGCGGCCGCAACATGGACTACGTGCGCGCGGCGCGCGCCCTGGGGGCGTCCAATAGCGCGATCATGTGGCGGCATTTATTGCCTAACGGCATGACGCCGGTCATTACCTTTTTGCCGTTTCGCATCAGCGGCGCCATACTCGCCCTCACCAGCCTGGATTTTCTCGGACTCGGCGTGCCGCCCACCACCCCCAGTTTGGGAGAATTGCTGGCCCAGGGGAAAGAAAATATCGAGGCCTGGTGGTTATCCATAACTACCTTTGGCGTGCTGGTGGGCACCCTGGTGTTGTTGATCTTTATCGGCGAAGCCTTGCGCGAGGCCATGGATGCGCGTCGCGGATAATGATAATGACCCCCCAATGGTCGACCGACTATGACTGCTGAAAACCCGCTGCTGTCCATCGAAAACCTGTCAGTCCAGTTCGGGCACAAAGGCGCATACACCGAAGTGGTGCACGATGTAAGCTTCGCCATTGCCCCTGGCGAAAAGCTTGCGCTGGTCGGCGAATCCGGCTCCGGCAAAACCGTTACCGCGCTGTCGATTTTGCAGCTACACGATCCGACGCAGGTCAAGTACGCCCAGGGCACGATTCACTATGCCGGCAAAGATCTGCTGCGACTGGAAGAAGACGCCATACGGAAAATTCGCGGCCGGGATATTGCGATGATTTTTCAAGAGCCCATGACCGCCCTCAATCCGGTGCAGCCCGTGGGCGCGCAGCTGATCGAGCCATTATTAGTGCATGAGGGTCTGACCAAGACGGCGGCGCGCAAGCGCATGCTCGAATTGCTCGACCGCACCGGCATCACCGAACCGCACAAACGCTTCGATGCCTACCCGCACATGCTTTCCGGCGGCCAGCGCCAGCGCGCCATGATCGCCATGGCGCTGGCGTGCTCGCCGCGACTGCTCATTGCCGATGAACCCACTACCGCCCTGGACGTGACCATACAGCTGCAGATCCTCAATTTACTTGAAGACCTGCAAAAGGATTTTTCCATGGCGGTGCTGCTGATTACCCATAACCTCAACATGGTACGGCGTTTTGCCGATCGGGTGTGCGTTATGGAAGCGGGTCGGGTGGTGGAGCAGGCCGGGGTATCCACGCTTTTTCAGCATCCGCAACATGCCTACACCCAACGCCTGCTCGCCAGCCGGCCGGAACGTCTTATAGGAAACAGCGATATGCAAACGCTGGCACAGAGTCCGGTGTTGCTTGAAGTTAAAGACGCCCGTTGTTATTTTCCGGTGAAGTCGGGCCTCCTTCGCAAACGCACAGGGGAGGTCAAGGCGGTCGACCACGTTAGCATCACCTTACGCAAAGGTGAGACCTTGGGCATTGTGGGCGAATCCGGTTCGGGAAAAACTACCCTGGGTATGTGTGCCCTGCGTCTGCAGGAGTGCCAGGGCGAACTGGTATTCGGCAATACGCGTTTGAACGGCCTGAGCCAGCGTCAGCTGCGTCCCTTGCGCAAAGAGTTCCAGGTGGTTTTTCAGGACCCGTATTCGTCCCTGTCGCCACGTATGACGGTGGAGCAAATCATCGGCGAGGGCCTGCGTATCCATTTTCCACACCTTAATCGGGACGCGCGCCATGCCCGCATCCTGAAGGTGCTGCAAGAAGTGGACTTGGACGGGTCCATGTTGTGGCGCTATCCCCACGAGTTCTCCGGTGGACAGCGCCAACGCATTGCCATTGCCCGGGTCGTGGTCCTGGAGCCGCAGCTAATATTGCTGGACGAACCGACCAGCGCCTTGGATGCCACGGTTCAGAAACAAGTCCTCCAGCTGCTACATACTCTCCAGAACCGTCATGGAATAAGTTATTTGTTCATTACCCATGATCTCGCGGTAATACGCGCCATGGCCCACCGTGTGGTGGTTATGCGCCATGGGCAGATAGTGGAAGCGGGAGACACCGAAACCTTGTTTGTCGCGCCCCAGGCGGGCTATACGCGCACCTTGCTTCAGGCGTCGCTTTTTGATCTGAAGGAGAGTTGAATGCGCTACCGCGCGCTTTAAAATCTACTTGCGGGTCCCGTCCCGGCCCTACCTCCTCCATCCCTGGCGTCGCGCCTCCCGCGGCACTCGCACATCCCCGTGCATCGCCGGCGGGGTACTTTACTTGTCACCACAAGAAAGTACCCAAAGGGCGAGCGCTAGGGGGGGGTTACATCAACCCCAAACCAAC
>JANOTM010000152.1:0-4262 GCA_031416355.1 Gammaproteobacteria bacterium | reverse complement strand
CGGGCTCGCCACCAGCACCGAGGAATAGATACCGAATAAAATGCCAATCGTCAGGGCCAGCGCGAAGTAGTGCAGCGTCGGCCCGCCGAAGATCAGCATCGACAACACCGCAAGTTGCGTGGCGCCGTGCGTGATGATGGTACGCGACATGGTACGGGTGATCGCGTTATCGATGACTTGCACGGTCGTGGCAGTGCGCATTTTGCGAAAGTTTTCACGGATCCGGTCGAACACCACTACCGACTCGTTCACCGAGTAGCCGAGCACCGCGAGCACCGCGGCCAGCACGGTGAGCGAGAAATCCCACTGAAAGAAGGCGAAGAACCCGAGAATAATCACAATATCGTGCAGATTGGCAATGATCGCCGCCACGCCGAACTTCCATTCGAAACGCAGCCACAGATACAACACGATGCCAATGGATACAAACAACAGCGCCAGCGCCCCGTTTTCCACCAGCTCGCGGCCGACTTGGGGGCCGACAAACTCAGTGCGCCGCAACTTCGCCGCGGCTTCATCCCGGTGCAGCGCCTCCATGACTACCTCGGAGAGCTTGGCGCCCCCGAGCGCGGCCTTGGCCGGCAGGCGTATCAATACGTCGTGTGAACTGCCGAAATTTTGCACGCTGACATCGCGATAGCCCTGCTGCTCCAGCAGCGTGCGGATCTTCGGTACGTTAGCGGCCTGCGGGTAGCTCACTTCCATGACCGTGCCGCCGGTGAAATCCACACCGAAATTAAGCCCCCTGGTCACCAGAAAAAACACCGCGAGCAGAAACGTAACGAGGGAGATCACGTTGAACACCAGCGCGTGGCGCATGAACGGGATGTCTTTGCGTATCTTGAAGAATTCCATGGTCGGGTATCTCAGTTAGATATCTTGTGCCGAATCTGTATGTTCATGCGGTACCGCTGCGGGACGTCCATTGGGTATTGCCTATGGCCAGGCGCTCGAGCTTGCGGCGGCCGCCATAGATGAGATTCACCAAGGCACGCGATACCATGACCCCGCTAAACATGGACGTCACTATCCCCAAACATAGCACCATGGCAAAACCGCGCACCTGTCCGCTGCCGAAGACGAGCAGTGCGAGGCCGGCGATGAGCGTGGTGATATTCGAATCGATGATAGTGCCAAAGGCGCGGTCATAGCCCACATGGATGCTCGCCTGCGGCGTATTGCCGTTGCGCAGCTCTTCGCGGATACGCTCGTTGATCAGCACGTTGGCGTCGATCGCCATGCCCACGGTCAGCGCAATGGCGGCCATGCCGGGCAGCGTCAGGGTCGCCTGAAAAATCGACAGCAGGGCGATCAGCAACACCACGTTCACGCCCAGGGCGATAACCGCGGTCACCCCGAAGACCAGATAGTAAATAATCATGAACACGGCGATCGCCGCGAAGCCTATCCAGGTGGAATGAAAACCCCGTTGGATGTTCTCGGCGCCGAGGCTCGGGCCCACGGTGCGTTCTTCGATGATGTCCACCGGCGCCGCCAGCGCGCCGGCCCGTAACAACAGCGCCAGGTCGCGCGCCTCGGCGGTACTGTCGAGACCGGTGATTTGGAAGCGCTTGCCCAATTGCGTCTGGATGCGCGGCGCGGTGATCACCTCTTCCACGCGGCGCGCGACCCGCACCGCCCGCCCCTCGGCGTCCAGTAGCGGCTGGGCGTTGTCATCCAGCTTAGGCTCGGACTTGGTCTCCACGTATACCACCGCCATGTGTTTGCCCACGTTCTCGCCGCTCACCCGCTGATTGATCGCGGCGCCGCGCGCATCCAGGGTGATATGCACCACCGGCTGGCTGTTCTGACCGTCGAAACCGGCGGCGGCATCGACGATGTTGTCGCCCGAGTACACCACCTGTTTCTTTAACAATATGGTTCTGCCGTCACGTAGCTTGTAGAATTTGGTGCCGGCGGGGGGGGTGCTCACGGTCGGCGTGAGCGTATTGGGATCGGTGTGCTCGTCATCGACCATCATTATTTCCAGGGTCGCTGTGCGGCCGAGAATGCGCTTGGCCTCGGCCGTATCCTGCACGCCCGGCAGCTGAACCACGATGCGGTCCTCGCCCTGCTGCTGGATAATTGGCTCGGAGACGCCCAGTTCGTTCACGCGGTTACGCAGAGACAAAATATTCTGGTCCAGGGCGAACTTGCGTTTCTCCTTTAACGCCGGCTCGCTCAGGCGCGCACCTATGAGGTATTCATCGCCACGCTTTTGGGTAGTCTGGGTCAGTTCCGGCAGTTCCGTGCGCAAGAGTTCCTGCGCCCGGTCGCGTTCCTCGGCATCGCGAAAACGGACCTCGAGCCCACCGGCGTCCAGACGCGATATGGTGAGATAGCGTATCTTTTTGTCGCGCAGGAGTTGGCGCAGATCGTCCACATAACGCTCCTCGGCCTTCTTGATGGCGCTCACCATGTCCACCTGCATCAAAAAGTGCACGCCGCCGCGCAGGTCCAGGCCCAAATACATGGGCTTGGCGCTGAAAAATGCGAGCCAGCGCGGGGTGGCCGGGAGCAGATTCAACGCCACCGTGTAATTCTCCCCCAGGTTCTTTTGTATCAGGTCGCGCGCCTTGAGCTGGGCATCGGTTTCCACAAAGCGGATCTTAATGCCCTGCTCGTCTATCTGACTTGAGATATACGCGAGGCCCGCCTGCTTCAAGACCTGCTCCGCCTGGGTCAGGGTGGCGGCCGTCACCTTGGTAGTGCGGGTGGCGGATATTTGGACCGCCGGATCGTTGCCGTAGAGATTGGGCAAGGCGTAGATAAACCCCGGCACAACGATGGCCAGGACCAGGAGATAACGCCACAAAGGGTATTTATTCATTCTTGATCTTTTAGGCCGTCAGGAAGCGGACTTGCTGCATGATCACGCGGATTTTACCGTGCCCTTGGGCAGCACCACCGAGATCGCGTGACGCTGTACTTTGACCGTCACACCTTCGGCAATGTCGACGCTAACGAAGGTATCACCCACCTGGCTGATGCGGCCTATGATGCCGCCGTTGGTCACCACCTCGTCACCCTTGGCCAGGCCACCCACCATGGCCTTGTGTTCTTTGGCGCGCTTGGTCTGCGGGCGTATGAGCAGAAAATAGAAAATCACAAAGATGACCACCAGGGGCAAAAAGCCCATCAAACTACCACCAGGGGTGGCTGCCGCGGCCGGCGCCGGGCCTTCAGCCCAGGCATCAGAAAGTAACAGGTTCATCACAATTCCTTAAATTAAGGGGTTTTAGAGCGTTGCATAAGGAACGGCTGGGCCCGGACGGCGTTTATTCCAGCCCGGGACTGTCCTGGCCGCGCATACAATAAAACTTATTGACGAAATCATCCAGCCCTTTTTCCGCGATCGCCTGGCGCAAGCCGCGCATCAGGCCCTGATAATAATGCAGATTGTGCAGGGTATTGAGGCGTGCGCCCAGGATTTCGTTACAAGTATGCAAGTGCCGCAGGTACGCGCGACTGTAATTCTTACAGGTGTAACAATCGCAGCGCGCATCCAACGGACCGGTATCCTGGCGTAACGGCTGTTGCGTATCTTGACCACGCCGTCGTGGGTGAACAGCCAGCCATTGCGTGCGTTGCGCGTGGGCATAACGCAGTCGAACATATCCATGCCCCGGCGCACCGCCTCCACCAGGTCTTCCGGGGTCCCCACGCCCATGAGATAACGCGGCCTATCCGGCGGCAATTGCGGCGCCAGATGTCCCAGTATCCGCCGCATGTCGGGCTTAGGCTCGCCCACCGACAGCCCGCCTATGGCATAACCATCGAAGCCGATCTGGCGCAGGCCGGTAAGCGATATCTCCCGCAGGTGTTCATACATACCGCCCTGGACGATGCCGAACAAGGCGCCTCTGTGGCCGGCATGCGCCTGCTTGCTGCGCTCGGCCCAGCGCAGGGACAGCTCCATGGACACCCGCGCCTGTTCCTCGGTGGCCGGATAGGGCGTGCATTCATCGAATATCATTAGAATGTCCGCACCCAGGTCGTGCTGCACCGCCATGGCCTCTTCCGGCCCTAAAAATATGCGTGCACCGTCCACCGGTGATCGGAACTGCACACCCTGTTCGCTGATTTTGCGCAGCTTGCCCAGGCTAAACACCTGAAAACCGCCGGAATCCGTGAGTATCGGGCCCGGCCAATGCATAAAGGTATGCAGACCACCATGCGCGCGCATGATCTCCCTGCCCGGGCGCAACATTAAGTGAAAAGTATTGCCCAAAATGATCTCGGCGCCGAGGCTACGTAACTCC
>JANOTM010000151.1:0-37853 GCA_031416355.1 Gammaproteobacteria bacterium | reverse complement strand
TATCCATAGGGTACCGGAAGACTCTTGGGTAATATTGAGTTTGTCGTCCAGCACCACCTGTTGAAAGCGTGCTGTGTAGGTGTGTACACCGTTGAAAAAACGTTCCAGATCCTTAGGCGCGGACGCGTGTACCACTACGCTGAGCAGAAGCAAGAGTGCCAACAGGTTCAATCGCAACATAGTCATACATTTTCCTTAGAGTCCCTAAATAAAATGACTAGAACTTGCTGCTAGCTCTGGCCCTCATCCCCTCCCCTCTCCCGCGGGAGAGGGGAGGGGGCCGAGGCATGAAGCAAGCCCCGATCATTTTGTTATACGTTCTTAAAAAATAGATACAGAATTAACTGTGCCCCCTACAAATATTTTTCCGTAGCTCTCAACCGCGAGGCGGAGGCGCTGGTGCCAGGACCTCGCGGCTGCCGTTGGGTTGCAAGGGACCGACCACGCCGGTCTTTTCCATTTCTTCGATCAGGCGCGCGGCGCGGTTATAGCCTATGCGCAAGCGCCGCTGCACACCGGAGATGGAGGCGCGCCGGCTTTCGGTGACGATCTTGAGGGCTTCGTCGTACAGGGGGTCGGCCTCGCCGTTCATGCCCGGATCGCCGCCGAAACCGCCACCGTCGCCGCTACCATTGGCATTGTCCATGTCGCCGGTAAGTATGCTTTCGTTGTAATTGGGCTTGCCGTGTTTCTTAAGGAAGGCCACCACTTTGTGTACTTCCTGGTCGGCCACAAAGGCGCCGTGTACGCGTATGGGCAGGCCCGTGCCCGGCTGCAAAAATAACATATCGCCCTGGCCTAACAGTTGTTCCGCGCCCATTTGATCCAAAATAGTACGCGAGTCCACCCGCGCCGACACCTGGAACGCAATACGCGTGGGGATGTTGGCCTTGATGAGACCGGTGATGACATCGACCGACGGACGCTGGGTGGCCACGATAAGATGCAGGCCGGCGGCGCGCGCCTTCTGCGCCAGGCGCGCAATCAGCTCTTCCACTTTTTTGCCCACTACCATCATCATGTCGGCGAGTTCGTCGATGATGATGACGATATAAGGCAAGGTGGTGAGCGCCTGCGGCTCTTCGCCGTCCGGCGGCACCGTGACCGGATCGAGTATGGGTTTGCCGGCTTTCTCCGCGTCCTTGAGTTTGTGATTATAACCGGCGATGTTACGCACTCCCAGGGCCGCCATCAGACGATAGCGTCTGTCCATTTCCACCACACACCAACGTAAAGCATTGGCGGCCTGCTTCATGTCCGTCACCACCGGTGCCAGTAGATGCGGAATACCTTCGTACACCGCCAGCTCCAGCATCTTGGGGTCGATCATGATGAGTCGCACCTGATCTGGTGTGGCTTTGTAGAGCAGGCTCAGAATTAGCGCATTAATGCACACCGACTTGCCAGAACCGGTGGTGCCGGCGATGAGCATGTGCGGCATCTTGCCCAGGTCCACGATAATGGGGTGGCCGCCGATGTCCTTGCCCAAGGTCAGCGCCAAAGGCGAATGAATATCCTCGTAGGCCTTGGACGACAAACCCTCGCTCAGGCGCACTATTTCACGCTGCTCATTGGGGATTTCGAGACCGACCACGGATTTACCCGGAATGTTTTCCACCACCCGCAGGCTAATAACCGACAGTGCGCGCGCGAGATCGCGCGCGAGTCCGGTGATCTGGCTGGCCTTTATGCCCGGCGCCGGATCGACCTCAAAACGCGTGATCACCGGCCCCGGATGCACCGCTACTACCTGCACCTCGATATTGAAATCGAGCAGCTTCTTTTCTACCAGGCGCGACAGGGTCTCCAGGGTTTCGGTGGAGTAAGAAACTTTTTTTGCATCCGGTGGATCGAGCAAGGCCAGGGGCGGCAGTGCACCGCTGGCGGGCATATCGAACAGCGGCACTTGTTTTTCGCGCTCCACGCGCTCGCTTTTGGCCGGCGGCTTGAGCACCGGCTCGATGCGCGGCGGCGTGTGCTTTTGCATGACCTTTTTTTCCACCGCCACAGTCTCGCGGCGCTCGCGCTTGGCACGCAGACCGATAAAATAATCGATCCAGGTGGACAGGTGTTTGCGCAGGCGTTCGCCGAACTCCAGCGACCAAGAACCCACCACGTCCATCACCTTGAGCCAGGACAGACCGGTGGACAGGGTGATACCCGAAAGCAGCAGAGTAAGCAGAAATAGCGTGGCACCCACAAAACTAAAAGCAGACACCAGGCCGGCGCTGACCGCCCGACCCAGCACGCCACCGGTGGTGAACGGCATGCCGGTCGCCAGATCTTGAAAATGCAAATGCCCTAGGCCGCACGCGCCCAAGAGCAGCATCAGGAAACCGCCCCACCACAGGGCGCGATGGCGAATATCCGACAACTGCTCACTCTGGCGATCGCGGTAGAAACGCCAGCTACCGATGGCCGCAATCACGGGGAACACATACGCGACATAGCCAAACAGGCCGAAAAAGACATCCGCCAGCCAGGCACCGGCACGCCCCCCGGCGTTAGCCACCTGCCCGCTGAATCCGCTGGTGGACCAGCCCGGGTCCGTGGGGTGGTAGGTCCAGAGAAAGATCAGGAGATAGAGCGACAGCGCCGCCAGCAGATATAGGCCCACCTCCCGGATTATCCGGACCAGTTTCGGAGCAAGGGGCGGTCGTTGGGTCTTTTTCCAGGTCGCCTGGGCCACAGCATTCCTCGAGTTCGGGCGTAGACCCGCCCATTTTCCCTTTTTGAGCGGGTTAAGCCAAGGGAAATAATGGTTTTTCGGTCGCGGCTTGGTCACGTTAGATGACACCTAGGGCCTCGGCGACCTGTTTATGCACAATACGCCCGGCCTGAACATTGATACCGGAGTAAAGCCCGGGATCCGCTGCCCAGTCGTCTTCGGCTAGGCGCAATACAAAAGGCAGGAGCGCCGCCGATAGGGCCTGGGACGCGGTGCGTGGCACGGCGCCCGGCATATTGGTCACCGCAAAATGGGTCACGCCCTCTTCCACATAGGTGGGGCGGGTATAATCCGTGGGTCGGGTGGTTTCTATACAACCGCCCTGGTCCACGGAAATATCCACCACCACCGAGCCCGGGCGCATGCCGCGTATCATGTCACGGGTCACCAGCCGCGGCGCGCGGGCACCGGGTATGAGCACCGCCCCAATGAGCAGATCCGTGGTACGCAAGGCCTCGGTCAGGGTAGCCTGATAGGGAGTGAGTGCGGTCACATTGGGGCCCAGGGCATGCATACGGACCAAGGCGGCGCGCGACCGGTCGAACACCAGCACTTCCGCGCCCAGCGCCGCGGCCACTGCCGCCGCATTACCACCGGCCTCCCCGGCGCCCAATATCACCACCCGCCCACGCGCCGCCGCCGGCATACCGCCCAGCAACAGCCCGCGACCACCCTGGGGGCTGTGCAGTAGCGTCGTGCCCACCTGCACCGCAATGCGCCCGGCGATATCACTCATGGGCGCCAGCAGTGGCAAGCGCCCGGCTTCTTCCACGGTCTCGAAGGCAATGGCGGTAAGGCCGCGTTCCTTCAGGGTCATGGCCAATACCGGTTCTGCGGCCAGATGCAGAAACGAGAACAACACATGGTCTCGGCGCAACAGGCCAAACTCGGGGGCAATGGGCTCTTTTACCTTCAGCAGGAGCTGGGCCTGGGTATATACCGCCACGGCATCCGGCACGATGCTAACCCCGGCGCGTTCATAGTCGGCATCGCTATAACCACTCGCTTGCCCCGCACCCGCTTGTATAAACACTGTGTGTCCGTAACGCACCGCCTCGGCGGCCGCGTCCGGCACCAAGGCCACGCGCCCTTCGAGGGGCTTGATCTCTTTAGGAATACCTATACGCATACCTGCTCCTTCTGTCCCGGATTAACCGCATTTCAGCGCCCAACATACCAGAGGATTTGTAATGGTGTAACATCCTCGTTAAATTAGTTAATGCAGCCCCCATAATTCATTCCATAGCTCTTTGGAGTCTTTGCAAAATGTCCGATGTAAAACACGCGCGCGTACTTATCCTGGGTTCCGGCCCCGCCGGTTACAGCGCGGCGGTCTATGCCGCCCGCGCCAATCTCAAACCGGTGCTCATCACCGGCCTGGAACAGGGCGGTCAGCTCATGACCACCACCGAGGTAGACAACTGGCCGGGCGACGTGGAGGGCCTGCTAGGGCCAGGGCTCATGGAGCGCATGCAAAAGCATGCCGAACGTTTTAATACCGAGGTTATCTTCGATCACATACATACCGCCGATCTAAAAACCCGTCCGTTCCGCCTGCATGGCGACTCGGGTGTATATACCTGCGACGCACTGATTATCGCCACCGGCGCATCGGCTAAATATCTAGGGCTGCCGTCGGAAGAAAAATTCCGTGGCAAGGGCGTTTCCGGTTGCGCCACCTGCGACGGGTTCTTCTACAAGGGCCAAAAAGTGGCTGTGGTGGGCGGTGGCAACACCGCGGTGGAAGAGGCGCTGTATCTGTCCAACATCGCAGCGCACGTGACCGTCATCCATCGACGTGACAAATTCAAGGCCGAAGCCATACTGATCGATAAGCTCACGGCAAAAACCAAGGGCGGTAATATCGCCATAGAATGGAATCAGGAGACCGACGAGATTCTGGGTGATGCCAGTGGCGTTACCGGCGTGCGCGTGAAATCGAAGGACGGAAAAACCAAAGATATTTCGGTGCAGGGAGTATTTATCGCTATCGGCCACGCCCCCAATACCAGTCTGTTCGAGGGCCAATTGGAGCTGGTTCATGGCTACATCAAGACCCAATGTGGCAACCAGGGTAATGCCACTGCCACCAGCATCCCCGGTGTGTTCGCCGCCGGCGACGTGCAGGATCATGTCTATCGCCAGGCGGTCACCTCCGCCGGCAGCGGCTGCATGGCGGCGCTGGACGTAGAACGTTATCTGGAAAAACAGAAATAGGTTCAAACTACGAGGTTAATAATACTATGACTATATGGCTTAAGAAGTGGTTAATCGTCTCCTCCATGACCGCGCTGTGGCTATACGCCGCGGCCGGTGTTATGGCCCAGGCGGCGGATGTATCCATCAACATTAATCTCCCGGTGCCGGTGGTGAGACTACCGGCACCGCCGCACATGGTATGGCTGCCGGCCCCGCGCATCTATGTGGCCTTCGAGTCGCCGCATCAGATATTTTTCGATGACGATCACTATTATCTCTACGACCATGATGTCTGGTATGCCGGCCCGGGCTATGGCGGGCCTTGGGCGCGCATTAAAGTGCGTCATCTGCCGCCGGGCCTGCGCAAGTATCGCCGCGAGCAATGGGACGATTTTCAGCACCAAGCGCGACCGCGCTATCGTGATGATGATGATCACGAGCACCGCAACTTCGTGGGCTGGAAAGAGAAAAAACACAAACATGAAAAAAACCATGGCCGCGATCGCGAAGCAAGCGAACACTCTGAACGTGGGCGCGGACACGACCAGGGGCGTAAACACGACCGCAAAGACGATTGAGACGCCCTGTTGTTTTAGGGACCATGGGTGAATGGCGCTTACTTAAAGCAGTTCTATGTTCACGTAGGGTGGGTGGAGGCACGCAGTATGTGCCGTAACCCACCAGGCGTGCCGCCAGGCACTCCTTTAAAAGGCATTGTGTTGCTACGCAACGCTTGCGGGTTACGCAAAAAACGCTCCACCCACCCTACGTTTAGGCTTAAGTAAGTGCTATTCGGACCATGGGTCTTAAATAGCCATCTGTAACAGAACGGGCAAGTCATGGCCAAAGACAAGCCGGACCCTAGCGATGACCGCTCGCTGTTTCACAAGGCCGCCAAGGGTGCGCGCCCGCTGAAACAAGACCGGGTGGCGCCGCATAAGCCGCGGCGCAAACCCGTGCCACAACAGACCCGGCGCGACGAGGAAGAAGTCATACGCAGCTTGTTGTCGGATGACTACGACCCGGTAGAGTTGGAAACCGGTGAAGAGCTGCTGTTCATGCGTACCGGCATACAACAGCGGGTATGGCGCAAGTTTCGACGCGGGCAGTACGCCATTGAGGCGGAGTTAGACCTGCATGGCCGGGTGGTGGCGGAGGCGCGCGAATTGGTGAGCGATTTTCTGCGCAATGCCCAGGCCCATGGCAAACGCTGTGTGCGCATCATACACGGAAAAGGTTTAAGTTCAGAAGGTAAGATGCCGGTTTTAAAGGGAAAAGTTAACTCATGGTTGCGTCAAAAGGACGCAGTGTTGGCGTTTTGTTCGGCCCGCAATAACGATGGTGGCACCGGGGCGGTGTATGTTCTGCTGAAGCGAGTCTGAATCTCCCGCTACTGCGTTCTCTAGTGCTCCCTCATCTGCCTCTATTGAGATACGCATATTACTATCACAGCATTCATCATCGCCGTCTGCATTATCCTGCTGGCGTATTTTATCCGTGGCATTTCCGGTTTCGGTTCCGCCCTGGTGGCGGTGCCGTTGCTTGCCCTGTATTTGCCTCTGCAATTCGTTGTACCACTGATTTTGGTGACGGATGTTTGCGCCTCGGTGGTCATGAGCGGCGGCACCCATCGTCATGCGCGCTGGGAGGAAGTCTGGATATTGCTCGCCGCCAGCGCGGTCGGCATCGTGCTGGGCGCGGGCCTGCTGGTTAGTCTGCCGACACCGCCGCTATTGATGGGGCTAGGAGTGTTAATACTAGCATTCGGCGTGCGCAGTATGCTGAAGATGCAGAGCATCCATCCCATTGCGCGCACCTGGGCCCTACCCGCGGGCTTTATGGGAGGCACCATAGGCGCATTATTCGGCACCGGTGGACCGCCGTTTGTGATGTATCTTAGCCGTCGGCTGCGGGACAAATCGCAACTGCGTGCCACGTTCTCTGTTCTATTTTTGATCGATGGCGCACTGCGTATTGTGGTTTTTATTATCGCTGGGCTGTTGCTGCAAGATGGCATATTATTGTCTGCATTGGCCGCGCTCCCCCTCATGGCTTTGGGTCTGTACGCGGGCCACCGGGTACACGTGGGTCTGTCGCAACAGCATATGCAACGCCTCATCGGCGGCCTGCTGGTCATCAGCGGTGTTTCTCTATTATGGAAGGCCTGGGCGCAATGAAATAGCACGCCCACGAGTGCCGATTTACTGCTAAAATTCCCCCAATAACCCACAATTATTTTCTGCGCTAAGGGGACACATGCAAGCGTATATCTGGTGGTTCCTGCTGGCCATAGGCCTGATCGGGCTGGAGATCATGACCGGCACGTTTTACATCCTGGTGTTCAGCATCGCGTTCAGTGCCGGTGGGCTCATGGCTTATTGGCAGTACAGTTTCACCACCCAGTTGGTGGTAGCCGCTGTCTTCGGCATCATCGGCACGGTACTGTTGCGCTCCTGGAAAGCGGCGCAGGAGCGCCAGCAGCCCCAGGATCATCAAAATCTGGACATAGGCCAGCCGGTTACCGTGGAGACATGGAACCCCAATGGTACTGCGCGTGTAAGCTACCGCGGTACCCAGTGGGATGCAGAACTGGCATCGCCAGATACACCACGGGATAGGCCATTATATATCAAGGACCGACGCGGTTCGATTCTCATACTCACCCACACCAACCCGATTAATCTTAAGTAAGAGGCTCACATGGAAATGGAAATTGTATTCGTAGTGCTTTTTGCGGTCGCCTTAATTTTTGTCTTCAAGTCGATCAAGGTCGTACCCCAGCAAACCGCGTATGTGGTCGAGCGTCTAGGGCGCTATCACTCCACCCTCGCCCCGGGCTTGACCGTGGTCCTGCCGTTCATTGATCGCCTGGCCTACAAACACGAACTCAAGGAAGTGCCGCTGGACGTGCCCAGCCAGGTCTGTATTACGCGCGACAACACCCAGCTACAGGTGGACGGCATACTGTATTTTCAAGTTACCGATCCCAAGCTCGCGTCCTACGGTTCCAGCGATTACATCCTCGCCATCAGCCAACTCGCCCAGACCACCCTGCGATCGGTCATCGGCAAGATGGAACTGGACCGCACCTTCGAGGAGCGCGCCAGCATCAACCACACCGTGGTCGCGGCGCTGGACGAGGCCGCCGCCAACTGGGGCGTAAAGGTACTGCGCTACGAGATCAAGGACCTGACGCCGCCCAAGGACATACTGCACGCCATGCAGCAGCAAATCACCGCCGAGCGCGAAAAGCGCGCCCTCATCGCCGCCTCCGAAGGCCGCAAACAGGAGCAGATCAACATCGCCACGGGAGAGCGTGAAGCGTCTATCCAGCGCTCTGAAGGCGAGCGCCAGGCGGCCATCAACCGCGCCGAAGGCGAAGCCATCGCCATCAAGACCGTGGCCGAGGCCACTGCGCACGCCATCCAGAAAATTGCCAACGCCATACAGTCTCCGGGCGGCATGGATGCCATCAACCTGAAGGTGGCGGAAAAATACGTGGAGGCCTTCGCCAACCTGGCGCAGGAAGGTAACACCCTTATCCTGCCAAGCAACCTCGCCGATCTCAGTGGCATGATTGCTACGGCCATGAGTGTGGTGAAAACACAGAGCAAGGCTGCAAAATAAAACACTCTGAAGGTGACAGTCGTTTTTTGCCTGTGGAATAACGAACTGCTATTCTTGATTTAATGAAAGTTAGCGAAGTGCTCGTTGTGTCGCGGCCCTCAGTAAACACTCGGCACGTCCCGTGTGCCGAGTGCCTTCGGTCTCGCGACGTATTTTTTGCCGCGACCGCCCTGCGGCTGGGAAGCGCCACAATGGCTTAACGCTTAAGTCCCTACTTAAGCTTCGCGGGCTCTTCGCCAGCGCTTCACTATCCCTGGCTCATCGTAGGATGCTTAAAGATGATGGGTGGGTTCTCGCCGCCACACGGGGCAGCCACAGACAATTCAAACACTCATCAATGTGGCCGTACCCGAGGCGATCAAGCGGTGCAATGATTTAATAATTTTGAGTCAAACGGAGAGAATTTCATGATAACCAGGCAATGGCTATTGCGGCTGGGGCGAAGACCCCACCGGGTCTTATCGATCTTTATTTTAGTATTCATGCCGAGCGCCTGCACCGATCGCGATGAAGCATCGCACACGGGCAACGACCCTGCGGCCGTTCGCGCCGCGGCGCACAGCCTAAACGTCAGAGTGAGTCTAGACCCCGCGCTTGCGAACAAGGTCGCTCCCACCGATACCGTGTTCGTCTTTGCGCGCTCCACACAAGGGCCGAAAATGCCGCTCGCAATTGCCCGCATACAGTCAAAAGACCTGCCGGCGAACGTGACGCTCGACGATTCGAGCACGCTGATGCCGGACATGAGGTTCGCCAACTTCCCGGAAATCATCGTCGGCGCACGCGTGTCGAAGTCCGGTCAGGCGACGCCGCAGGTGGGCGACCTGGAAGGCTACAGCCACGCGTTTGCGCCGGCGACTCAGCGGCAGGCGGAGGTGGTGATCGCGCAGGTCGTCGGCGATCACCCGCCGCCGCTGCCCGTCATCATGCCGCCCAAACCCGCGTCCGCGTCCGCCGCGCTCGGCCACCCGAAATCCGGGGCCAAGCTCGTGCTCGAGATTCCGGCCGAGGTGCGGGCCAAGTGGAAGGCGGTGGAACTGACGCTCACCGGCAAAGGCGGGGCGCCGCAAACCGTGCGCGTGCCGGTCGGCGGCGATGCCGCGGTCGGTGGATCCGGGCTGACGGTGCGCGTCATCGCGCTCGTGCCCGCATTCCAGAGTAACGCCGACGCGGTCACCAGCACCTCCAACAATCCCGACAACCCGGCGGTGCTCGTGCGCCTGCTGGACAAAGACCGCACCCTCGCCGAAGGCTGGGTGTTTCAGAAATACCCCGACTTCAATACGTTCAACAGCGATCGCGTGCAGGTGCGACTGGCGGCGGCACTGACGGCTACCAAGTAGACGTTTAAGAGTTATGCCGGCTGCGCGTGGCACCATCAACGATAGAGCGGATACTCCTTGCGTGACGACTTGCCGTGAAAATATTTGTAGCGGAACAACGCATCGAGGCCGTGGCAGTCGGCGCACACGAATTCGGCGCTCTGCTCCAGCCGCAGGAAGCTGTTGCCGACGTCGCCTTCGACATTCCTGCCCGGACCTTCCGTGGCGTGGCGCGCGCTCCACTGGTGGGGATCATGACAGCTCACGCACGTGATAATGCCGGTGATGTCGCGTCTCCCATCGCGGTTAAAAACCGGTAGGCCGGTGCTCGCGCCCGGGCGGTAGCCGGCACGCACCCGGTCGGACCACACAGTGATGTTGAGGGGATGACGGCTCTCGGATGGCACTTTGCTGGCGGCGGTTTTGCCCTGTGCGTGGCAACTGCGGCAGAGCCTCTCGTTCTCTTCCGGCGCGGCCCCCGGGGCGCGCGCCCACAGGCCTTGTGCGTGCGGCGCATTGTGCGGCACATGGCACTGGCCGCAGACCCCCGATTGCACGACGGTCTGTGCTTTGGCATTGGTGTCTTGCGGGGCGGTGACTGAGAGATCGTGATCGCTGCCGCGCACGAAGCGCTGTGCCTGATGACACTCGACGCACAAATCCGCGCGGCCGCTGGCCGTGAGGCGCAGAAAACTGTCGCGCGCATCGCCGTCCACGTCGGCCCGGGTGCCCGCGCGGCTCGCCGCATCCGCCGGGGTCCATTGGTGCGGGTCGTGACAGGTGGCGCAATCCACTTTGGCCTCGGCCGTTTGACTACGGCCGGCGGCGGTGTACAGCGGCAGCCGCGACGTCATGCCTGGCGCAAGCTTCACGTTGAGCGGATGGCTGTGCGCGCCAACGCGCTTGTTGCCAGCCTCGCCGCCGTCACGGTGGCAATCGTTGCAGAGCGCCTCGGTAAAGCCCGCGCCCGGTCCGCGGTCGCGTGCCCAGAGATTGGATGCCTTGGCATTGTGCGGCGCGTGGCATGCGCCGCATACGCCGGCGTCTGCTGTGCGTCCTGCATCCGGAATCTTTGGTGCCTTTTTTTCCTGCGAGCGGATTTTTGCGGCCGCCATGACGGTGGGATTGTGTTTGGACAGCGCCACCGCGCCCTTGTCCACATGGCAGTTTGCACACAGTTTTCCGTCGCCATCGGCCGTCATGCGCAGAAAGCTGTCGCGCGCGCCGCCTTCGATCTTGCGCGGATCGCCGGAGGCCGCTTCCGCCGGGGACCACACGTGCGGATCGTGGCAGGTACCGCATCCGACGTTGCCGCCGGTACGCGTGTGCAGACCGCGCTTGTCGTACAGCGGCAACGGCAGCAGCGGATCATCTTTGTTGAGAAGCGAGAAGCGGCTGACCCAGCCCTTGATCGTGGCGGTGATGCCGGCATTGGCCACCGGAACGTTGATCGGATGCGTGTGTTCACCGATGGTTTTTTTCTTAGCGAGCCCCTCGGGCTGATGGCAGCTCAGGCAGCGCCCGCCGGTGGACTCGGGGTTCGTGATATCTCGCGCCCACCAGTCCGGTCCATTGCCGCCGTGCGCCACGTGGCACACGCCGCACGGCCCAGACTCGACGGCGGTGTGGCCCTTGCGGTTGCGCGCCTCGGGTGCCATAACCGACAGATCGTGCTTGGTCTTGCGAATCCGGTACTTGTCGGCGTGGCACGCGCCGCACAACTGCGAATCCGTATTCGCCAGTACCAGCATCTTGTCCTGGGCACCGCCGTGTGTGCGATGGCAAGACTCGCAGGTCACGTCGTCGTGGCGGCCCGGCTTGCCGCCGGCCGCGAGCAGCGCCGCCGGCCATGCGTCGAGCTTGCCAAACACCGGATGGTTGCCCGCGGCCGGTCCGGTCCCCCGGTCGAGATGACATGCAAGACATAAGCTCGAATCGACGTTCTTGACGCGCATGAACACCGGCGATTCGGTCTGCGCCCAATCCACACCATGCGCGGTGTGACAGGTGCCGCAGTACAGCTTGCCGTCGTCGTTCAGCGGGAACACGACCTTGCCGCGCGCCGTTGGAATCCTCACCTTGCTCGATGGCCGCACCCCGACCGGATGCTCGTGGTGTTTGTTGCGCCAGACCGAACGCGAGTCGAGCACGAACCCGTCGTGGCAGGAGAAACACATGCGCTCGGTCGAGGACACGTCCTGCCTGCCGGTTTCGACCATAGGCCTGGGATCGTAGGCAACCAACGGCGTCACGTCGTCGCGCTTGAAATCGGCGAGTGACATGATGTGGCAGGTGGCGCACTCGCGGTTCTCCGCGATATCGCTCGCCGCGTGCGTGGCGAGCGGCGCGGACGCGATCAGCAAGGCAATAAACCGCGCACCTCGGCGCATGCCGTTCATGGCCGCAACTCGTACACTGAGACCTGGTGTTTCAGCATCTCGGAGATATACAACCGGTCACTACCATCGATCGTGATACCGGCCGGCGAGGTCAAGCGCTGCGGTCTGCCGCCGCGCCCTAGCACGGCCAGGAACCGGTATTCGTTATCGAACACCTGGACCACATCGAGGTAGCTGTCGCTGACGTAAATCCGTCCGTTCCTATCGAGCGCGACGCCCTTGGGCCGGAACAACTGGCCGGGCAGTACGCCCCACTCACCCACCGCATAAACGCGCCCGCCACGATCAAATACCTGCACCCGCGTGTTGAACACATCCACCACGAACACCGAGCCCTCGGCGTTCACCGCCACCGTCGCGGGATAACGGAATTCGCCGCGATTCACGCCCTCTCCGCCCCACTGACGCAGAAACCGTCCACCCGGGGTATAGGCCATGACACGGTGGTTGCTGTTGCCGGTGACGTAAAGCGTTTTGCCGGCGGCATCGACAGCGACGTCGACCGGCGACACCGGCTTGCCGGCGTACGCTACGGGGAAGACATGACGCAACGCACCGTCTGGTTCAAATACCTGAATGCGCTGATTGCCTTTGTCGGCGACGTACACTGCGCCGTCCGACCCGGTGCCGATGCCGACCGGGTCCTTGAACTGTCCACGTCCTTTGCCCGGCTGGCCGACACTGAAAAGAAAGCGCCCGCCGCGGTCGAACGCGACCAGCCGGTGATTGCCGCTGTCGACTACGTAAATTCGGCCGTCGCGGCCGATGGCGACGTCGGTTGGCAGCGACAGCGGCACGCCGCCCGCGGTCGTGAGGTTATGCACGTGCCGGATGTCGCGCGTAGGAATGGGCGGGGCGGCGAAGGCCGCGTGACCCAACGTCGCCGCCAGCAGGCACGCGAGCGCGGCACACGTGCCATTATGGCTTGTCTTTCGCTGGTTCAGTCGGTGCGTCATAGGTTCGCTTCCACCACCCGCGCGGGTCGTTGCGCAGGACGTCCTCGGCCGCGGGGCCTGCCGGCGCCGGTGCGCCGGCCTCTTCCGACGGCGCATGGCCCGATTTCATCAAGCTCGGAAGATAGAACTCCCGATAGTTTTGCACGAGTCCGATGATGTTGAGTTGAGTCAGCTCGCGAACTCGCCGCTCGGAAAAACCGAGTGCGCGGAACGGCACGTAGCTCTTGGCCTCGTTCGCATGGCAGCGGCCGCAAGACCGGCCGTTGGCGCCCACCTGCTTGTGGAAGGTTTTTTTGACCGCCTCGCGGTCATGGTCAGAAAGCTTACTCTGTAGCGCCACGAATTCCCGCGCTTGCGGGTCATCGGCGGTGATTTCAAGCAGTGTCTCGGTCGTCCCTGTTTGGGCGTAGGCGACGATCTTGGAATACAAATCGTCCGTCTCGATCAGCATGCCGGTGGCGGGATCGATGTCGATGCCGTACGGCCGGCCCGTCACCGCCAGTCCCGAGTAATTAAGCCACGCGAGCCGCAATCGATCTTCCGGCAACTTGCGCTCGCTGGCGTGACACGTCATGCAGCCGATGAACTGCGTATGCATGTTGAGCAGCGTGCGCACCATCGGCTCCTTCGAATGCGGATAGTCGCCGTGGCAGAAGAAGCACACGTTTTTTTTGCCCAGCGCCGTCAGGTCCTGCGCTGGCATATTGTGAAAATGGCGCAGCCGCTCGGCGGTGCGCTCCTCGCTCAGGCGGCTGAGCAGCGCCGGCGGCGCCGGCGCCTGGAATAACCCGAACGTCCCGGCCAACGCACCGAACAGCGCCAGCAGCAGCGCTGCGATGACGCTAAGCAGGATGGCCGCGGTCAGGAACGCGATTACCGGGTGGTCGCGATGCATGCCGACGACGCTGAACGGATTCTCGGTGAAGCCCCCGGGCAACCGCGCCTTGTGGTCCATGATGACCATCATCGCAATGCCGAGGCCGAAAAATAGCAGCACCGTCACGATTACCAGTACGCCGAGCGTTTCGTTGCCGTGCATGCGCGTCTCCCTTCAGTGCCCGTGTGGATCGGTGAGCATGAGCCAGACCGCGAGCATGCCGAGCGCGGTCCAGATGAGCATGACCACCAGCGCCCCGTAGGCGATCGCCTTCTGCCATGGTGTCATGGGCTTGATCATGGTACGCCCTCGTCGGCGGGGGGCCCGCCCGCCAGTTCGCGGCTCTCCAGCATGCCCAGCAGCGCCTGCCGCTCCTGCGGTTGTTCCACCAGGTTGCGCAGATACTCCAGGAAATGTTCCTCGATTTGGTGCTCGCGCGTGATCTTGCCGGTGAGGAACGTCCATTGCATTGGGAAGCGTCCGGGCGCGAGGTGCACATTGTACCAATGCCAGAAGGCGATCACGAGCAGCGCCAACAACGCCTCGTGCGGGTGCGACAGGCGCATCAGCTCCTGCCAATGCGCCACCATGCCGGCCGGCAGCATCGCCGCCCACAATTCGGGAAACAGGAAGGTCGAGCCCGACACCACCATCACGGTGTTGCCGAAACCGGCGGCGAAGTAGTGGATCTTCTGCTTGTAATTGAATTTATCCATCTCCGGACGCTGGCCGCGCTTGCCCGAGAAATACAAGAGGTCCTCCTTGAAGTCGCGGATATCCTTCGGCAGCGGCACGATGGTGCGGCGGAGATCGAAGGTGCCGGCCTTGAGGCGCGCGAGCGTTCCGAGCGTGAGGGTGAGGATGTGGTAGGCCATCGCCAGAATCATGATGACGGCGATGGTACGGTGAATGATGCGGGTGACGCTCACACCGCCGAGCAGTGCGTTGAGCGGCCCGGCCCAGAACGAGTCGAAGAAGTGGATCGGCAGGCCGGTGAAGGCGAGCGTGAGGAACGTGACGAAGATCAGCATGTGCTGGATGCGGATGTGGATAGAATAGCGGTACAGATCGCCGAGCGGATTCGACACCACGTTCTTGTAGAACAGCACGCGGTCCGCGGGCAGAAGCGCGATGAGCGCCTCGATTTCCTTGCGCTCGCGCGCGTCGATTCGATTCTGACGCAGCGAGGTTTCGAGGACATCGCGCGCGGGCTTGGATAATTTCATCGTGTCGTCACCTTCGTTTTCATTGGGGCCATTCTGGCCTGCTCACTTAATCCGGTCCCGCCCGCGCCGGCTTTTGCGCCGCCACGAGGAACCGTGGCGCAGCAGCCACGCCACACCGTCACGCCGCCGCCTGTAGGTCTCGAACAGCGCTAGACCGACGAGGCCGGTGATCACGACGGCGCCGATGACGTTGTAAATCCACTCGGCGTAGTAGCGGAACGGATTGTCCGCGCGCAGGCTGGTGGGGTGCGGATCGAGCCGCGCGTAGTTCTCATCGGCAGACGTGTGGCAGCGCTGGCACGTCCGCAGGCGCTGGTCGGCGTGCACCGGCGAGGCCGGATCGCGCGACGGGCGGATCTCGTGCACGCCCTTGAAATAGTTGGCGGCATCGGCGTGGCAATCGAGACAGTTGGCGGCCGCGGTAAACCCATAGCGGGTCATCTTGCCGTGAAAGCTTTCGTAATACGAATCGACGGCATAGGCAAACTTGCGCCCGAGCGCGCGCCCATCGGCCTTCGCCGCCTGCACGTGGCGCGCGACCATCTTCCGGTCGTCGTGACAGGTGGAACACAACGCCACGATCTCGCCCGGTGTACGCCGCACCTCGCGAATGCGCCGGCTGGTATGATTGTACCAACGCGTGACGAAGTCCTTGTCCTCATGGCAAATCACGCAGCGCGCGACGATCTGTTTCGGTGGTTCGTTTTCCGCCGGGTTGTACAGCGGATTGGTGTGACATGTCACGCAATACGGCTTGTCCGCGTCGAGACCGGTGGCGAGTTTGTCGCGCCCGTGGATGCTCGCGCGGTAGACGTCGTAGATCGGCTTGTGGCTGAACGGTTTGCCGGTCGCCGGGTTCTTGATCGAATGGCATTCGGTGTTGCAGGTGACGCCGACCTTCACCGGCTTATGTGGCAGCTCCTTGATCTCGGTGTGGCAGTCGCGGCACGGTACGTTACGGTGCACCGTCTTGCCGTAGACCTGCGGCTGGATGTAATAGGACCGCAGCACCCCGTCCTCGGTGATGCGCCCCATGCGCGGGTACTTGTGGCATACCAGACAACCTTCGCTGTCTTCGAACGCGCGCGCGCCGGCACTCGCGAGCAGGAACAGCGCCAGTCCGAAAAGCGCGCGCCGCCCTACGTTGGATTGCCTATTTTTCATGACACATCGCACAGATGTCGGAGGTACGCAATCGATCCTTGCTGTCGGCGCCCTTGGCCGCAGCCGTGCGCAGCACTACGCCGCGTTCGTGCGGGTTGTGACAGGTGGCGCAGTACACCTTGCCGGTCCCGGGGTCTAGGGGCAAGGAAATCTCGTATAGGCGTTCCGCCCGCTTCATGCGTGCCGCCACTGCCTTCGACGGCGCCACAAAATGACTCGGGCCGGCTTTGCCCGAGAATGAAACGCCGCCCGGATGCGGAATCGACTTGTGACAACCGGTGCAAAGCGCCGACAGGTCGTCGGTAACGAAGCGCAGGCCGGCGCTCGCGCGCATGTCCTTCAGTCCCTGGGTGTCGCGGTGACATACGAGGCATAGGTTCTCGCGCATCGCGCCGTCGTCGGCAACCTGGTCGTGCGGGTTCAGGCGCTCGTACTGTTTTGGATCGTGGCACTGGTAACAGATGCCGGTGCGCGCCTTGTACGGCCCGCCGCGAAGGAACAGCGGATTGAGCGCGCGTTCGCGCACGCGCTCCGGCAGGCATTGCATCGGCACATCGTGGCAAGTGGCGCAGGTAACCGTGCCGGCGCCGCGCCTGAGCGACTGGCGAAACGTCTCGGACATGCGCCGCTGCATGTCCTCCGCCGGCTTCATGCCGGCCGGGTGAATGTAACTATGCGGCCATACCGCGTCATGGCAGGTGTTGCACGAGCGGTTCACGTCCACGTCGCGCAGCTTGACCGCCGCCCGGGTCGCCGGTCCGCTGTGACACGCCTGGCACGCGTCGCGTCGCCAGTGCGGGTTCGGCACCTGCTCGACGCGCAACGCCTGCTGCGCGAGCAGCGCGGGAATGCGCTGCGGCTGATCGAGCAGTTGTTTTTCATCGACATTCGGCATCGCCCGCTTCTCCTGCGCCGGCAGGCCCGTACCCGCCGCCAACAGCATCGCAACGCCGGCGACCCAGGCGATCGTCCCGCGCGCACCCGCGCCGCCCGCACGCCCGTACCGTCGAGCCGGTCCGCATACCATTACCTTGCACCTATCCTCATGCACTGCCTTTGATCCAGATCAAACAACGAGGCGCCCATATCTAGTCTCGCCTCCCACTACTCTACCTCGATGGTTTGGGGTCGTGATTCTCACCATGGCACATGAGATAGCAGCGCCCGGTGAACGTCCCGGACGACTCGAATCGCAGCAACCCGGAGGAGCTGGGGCGGACCACCGAGGTATCGAAGTTGATGAGCTTGGTGTTGTTCTCGCTGTTGCCCTGGCTGCCGCTGATGCCGTGCGGATCGTGGCAGACGTTGCACGGCGTGCGTTCCCCGACGATATGCTTGCGGTGTTCACGGAAACTCTGGTCGCCGAGAACGCTGTCGCGACTATGGCAGGAGTAGCACAGCGCATAGGCGGAGCTGCTCTCGGCGGAGTTGTCGACGGTCACGTATTGCCGCACCAATAACGGCGCGTAGATCGAGCCGTGCGGACCGTTCGGTCCGACGCCGCCGGCCTTCGGCGCGGCGTTGTTGTTGTGGCAGTCGCCGCAACCGATGGTGCTCGCAGTGGTGAGCGGCGCCATCAAGCTCGGCACGTTCGCATTGCGGCCGGGGCCGGCGACCGGATGGTACGACGGATTGGTCGTGGCGAACTCGAGACGCACGTTGGTCTGCGCGATCTGGCGCGTGGTGCGCGGCGGAGGTTTGTTGGGACTGTCGGCGTGGCAGCGGAAACATAGTTGATATTCATGCGTCACCGGGTTCACCTCGGCCCCGGTGATGCCGACACCACGCACGCCCGCGAGCGAGCCGGGCGGCGTGCCGGCCCCGGCGGCGCGCGCCGCGTGCGGGTTATGGCAGTCCGCGCACTCGACGTGACGTGCGCTCACCACAGCCGGCTCCGATGGGCTGTGCGTGCCGGTCGTGTCGGCGATGGGATGGTTCGAGCTCTTGTTGAACTCGCCCGCGACATTTTTCTGCGCGACGTTGCCGCCGTGGCACACGCTGCAATTGGTTTCCTCGACTTGATAGTTGAGCAGGCTCTGCCGGCCACCGGCTATGTGCGGGCGATGGCAGTTCTCACACGCGTTGTCCGCGACATTGGTCCATGGCGTGTGCGGCCAGGGATTCGGCCCGACACCGTTCCAGATCGCGGTCGACGCCCGGTGCGCGGTCTGCGACCAGAAATTCTTGGTGTGACAAGTCTGGCACAACCCCGAACCACGATTCGACATCACCAGAAATTTTCCAAAGATGTCGTCGTGCGCGTTGTGGCAGCTCGTGCATTGGAGCTGCCCGGATGCATCCAACTTGATGGCGCCGGTGAGCGTCGCCGGGTTCACGAGCTCGCCGCGTTGGCTCGCGAGCCCGGCGGAGTACACAAACGAGACCGGATGATCGTCGGACAAATCGGTGCCGAGGCGCCCGGCACCGGTCGGCAAGGTGGTGGTCCCGCCCGCCATCGGGATCGACGTCGCGCGGCTCAGTACCTCACCGAGCGCTATAGTGCCGTCGTGGCACGACAGACAGAGTACCGAAGAACCCGTCGGTTGGCCCGGCACAGCGACCGCGGTCGAGCTCGTATACGGAACATAGGTGCTGCCGGAATCGCGGCGGTTCCATAGCGGCGAGATCGGACGTGCGTTGTGCGGCGTATGGCAGAAGACACATATCTGCGATTCATCCGTCGCCTTGATCGCCCCTGGTCCGCTGACGGAAAGATTGTGTTTCGTCGTCGCGACGTCGGCAGCGGCCGCAAGAACGCCGAGACCGAGAATCAACGAGACACACGTCAGCGCGTACCGATTCACGGCTCGCTCCCGACGTAGCGAAACACCTGCACCCGCCGGTTGTGTGTATCGGCGACGTAGATTTTGTCCTGCGCGCCGACATACACGCCGGTGGGCAGCCAGAACTCGCCCGGCGCGCGCCCCTGGCTGCCGATGTGGAGCAGGAGTCGGCCTTCGGTATCGAAAACTTGCAGCGCATGAAACATCGAATCGACCACGTACACGTGCCCGAAGCGGTCGGTGGCGACGCCCTTCGGGCGTGCCAGGTCGCCGGTCGCGTCGCCGAGCTTGCCGAATTTGCCGAGCGGTCTCCCGGCCGCGTCGAACATCTGGGTGCGGAAGTTGAGCGAATCGGCGACGAACAGCCGCCCGCCGACGTCGCGCCAGATCATTGTCGGATAGTTGAACTCGCCGTCGCCCGTGCCGCGTCGGCCGAACGTAGCGTGCAACGCGCCGTCCGGCGTAAATATCTTTACCTCATGGTTCGCGGTATCGACCACGTAGAGCCGTCCGGTCGCCGGATCGAGCGCAATACCGGTCGGTTGCGCGAGCGTGGCCGCGAGCGCGAGCGCCGCCGCCGCTTTCGCGCCGGGCCGAATGACGAATACCTGACCGAGCGCGGAGTCGGTAACATAGGCCTCTCCGTGCACGCCCAGCGCCAGACCGACCGGCGAGGGCAGCGGCGCACCGCCTTCGCGGCGGATGAGATGGTGTCGGCCCTTGGCGAGATCGAAGCGGTGCACACCCTTGGCGCCCGGATCGGCGACGAATACGAGGTCGTCGCCCCACGCAACGACCGCCATGGGGCGGACCAGACGTACATCGTCGCGCCCGACAAAAAATTCGCCGAGTCGCTGAAACAAACCCTTGGTAATGCCTAGATCCTGCGGGCGCGAGAAGCTGCGCACGTAGACGATCCGCGCCGGGGCCGGCGGCTCGGGCCATGCGCGCGGTGCGTCGGGGAGTGCCGCAGTCCGCGACAAAGGGGCGCAGGCGACTGCCGCGAGCGCGGCAGCCAGGATGATCGATGTAACGCGATGCGATACCTTGTTGTCCGTCCGCCGCGGCGCGCGACCCGGAACCCGGCGGTTCCGCATCTCCGGCAACGGCATCGCGAAGGCGCGCATCGTCAAAAATCCCGCCGCGCCTGCACGCGGATCAACCTGCGTTCGCGCTCGAACCCGCCCTGCACCTCGCGCGCGGAACGCGCCTCGGCACGCAAACTCAACTGCCGGTAGCGCCATTCCGCCGCCAGGACGCGCGACTGGAACTCGCGTGGTATCGTGCCGCCGATGTCCTTGTCGACGTTCGCTTCGGCGACCAGTGTCGCACGAAAACCCGGGCGCGCGCGCAGCAGAACGCTGTATCCGCGCAGGTCCACGTCCTCGGGCGAGTTGAGGTTGTCAGCCACGACGCGCCGGCCGGCGACGCGCAACGTGCTTGCATACGGCAGCAGTAACTGTACGTAAGTGTCGATGCTGCGCCGCATGTAGGGTGAGATATCCTCGCTCTGTTCCTCGCGCGTCACCTCGCCGCCCACCATCCACTCGCGCCACACCGGTACGTCGGCGCGCGCGCCGTATAACGTGTTGCGCCCGGGATTGAGCGGTAGTGTCGGCACACCCGAGCGCACGTCCTGCGCGACGTCGCGGTAACGTGCAAACAAATTGTAGTAGCGAAACAACGCAAGGTTCGTCTGGAGATTCTGGTCGAACGTCGCGTACGCAACCGAACCGCCGGTCTGGTAGGCGTAGTCCACGAGCACCTCTTGGCCGTCGAGGATATTGCCCGCCACCAATCGCTGAATTTGAGTCTTGGCGCCGATCGCGATGACGCGGTAGTCCAGACCTTCGGCGTAGATTTGCGTGCGCGTAAGATTCCTCACGACGATGGTCCCGGGCACGATGAAGTCGTTGGCGAGCGTTACCGCGATCGCGTCGGCAAGCGTGATGCGCTCGCCGAAGATCGCGACCTGCACCGCTGGGGCGTCGCGGTCCTTTAGGTCGTAGCGCGCGGCGTAGCTCAGCTGCAGGCTGCCGACGGGGATCGGGCGACGGTAGCTGATGGACCCGGCGACGCCATCGGTGTGCTGCGTGAACCCGGTAGCATCGAAGCGTTCGGCATGCACGTCGGTGGTGGTGAACCAGCGGTCGTCGGGGCGATGCGCCAGACCCGCCACCGCGGAACGGTGCAGTGTCTCGAGCTGGCGTTCTTCGCTCTGCAGTAGATTGACCCGATAGAATGAATACAGCGCCGGCGAATGTTCCCAGCGCAGGTCCGGGCTGACGCGCAGGTCGCGCCGTGCTGGCGTCTCGCTCCCGAGGGTGTAGTTCTGCGTGGTGTAGGAAACGATGTTCGTGAGCAGAAACTGCCGCTGCGCGCCGAACGTGGCGCGCGAGTCGAGATTCCACAAATCGGTATCGGTGGTGGTTGGCTGGATCGGTAGATTCGGGCTGCCGCTCAAGGATTCCTGGTGCGTGGTCTGGAACATGAGCTGGTTGTAGTTGCCCGCGCCGAACGACTGATGCGCCCGCAGCGTCGCCTGATCGATAGTGTCGTCCACGATGATATCAAAACCTTCACCTTTGGTCGTCAGCCGGAAGGCATCGAGTGTCAATAGTATCGGCGTCAGCGGCTGGCGCAACGCAAGGTTGAAACCGTACTTGTCGTTTTCCTGGCGAAAAGTCTGGGTGAGGCCGACGGAGACCGACGGATTCAGGTGCTCGTAGTACAGCGCGAACGGATATGGCTTCTGCTCCAGAAAACTCGCGCGCGCGGTCAGGTTGTAGAGCCCGTCGTTGGAACGGCTGCTACCCGCGTCGGATTCGAAACGATTTTGCGCAAACAGCGGACCGGCCCCCAGGTCGAACTTAAGAAAGTTCGGGTGGTAGATGTAGCTTCGAGTCTGCACGAACACCTCCTCTTCCCAGGTCGAACGCCGCTCGCGCGCGACGCCGCCGGTCGAACCGAGCCGCTGCTCATCCTCGGCGTAGCGCAGCGCCATATAGCCCTCGATACTGGTGAGGCGAAACGGTGCGATCTCCGGCTCCTGGCCGAGCGCGAATGCGGGCATGCAGGCGGCCAGGGCGATCAGCCCCGGCCCGCGCCAGCCGCATCGGATCGATGCTGTGCCTGAACATGATTTTCCTTGCATTGCATCATTTCGGTTACCACGCGTCTGCAGCATTATGCACCGGTGTCATCGCTGCTCTCGCTCGGTCCGCTCCGTGATGGCGTAGTCCATGTCGTCCATCTTGCCGATGCCGAAGGCGTTCACTTTGTTGGCTCCGAACTGACTCGCCACCAGGATCACGTATTCGAGCTTGAACTTCGGGTCGGCGTAGCGCTGGAACAACGCGACGTGCGCCGAATCGATCGTCACCTTGGTCGGCAGATTGATGTTTTCCGGACGGTCGCCCGGCTCGCCGAAGAAGAGCAGCAGCATGCCATCGGCGTCGAACACCTGGATGTTCTCGAACGCGGCATCGACGACGTACATGCGCCCGTCCGCATCGAGCGCCACCCCCTTCGGGCGCGCGAACTGACCGAGGCCGCTGCCAATCTGCCCGTAGCTGCGCACGAACGTACCGTCGAGTGTATATTTCTGAATACGGTAATTGCCGGTGTCGGCGACATATAGATATCCACCGGCGAGCGCGAGATTGGTCGGGTGATACAGCTCGCCGTCCTTCGAACCGGTCGCGCCGAACTTGAATAACGTCTTGCCCGAGTCTTTATCGAGCACCTCGATCGCGTGGTGACTGAGGTCAGTGATGTAAAGCCGGTCGCCCGCGATCGCCACGTCGCCCGGCTTGAACTGCCCCTGCACGCCGTAGGCGCGCAGGTAGCGGTTATCGCGGTCGTAGACCAGCACCTGATCGCGACCGGTGTCGGTGACGTATTTGGTGCCGTCGTGATCGACGGTAATGTTGATCGGCTTTTGCATCTTGCCACCGCCGCTGCCGGATACGGTCTCGAAGCGCCGGTTGACGAGATCAAAGATCGCATAACCCGGCCCACGTGTGTCGACCACGTAGATCTTGCCGTCGTGCAACGCTACACCGTAGGGCTTTTTAACGCCCTGGGTGTCGGCGGTCTCCTTGCCGAAGATGAACTCGGCGAATGCGCCGGGTTTGTGCGCCAAATCGCGCGCGGACGAGAACGTCGTGAGATATTGAATGCGCGGTGGGTTAGGCAGTGGCGGATAGAAGACCGGTGCGGCCGCGCTCCGGGTTATAGGGGTGGTGGCGCAACCGGTCAACAGGGCGATCGCCACGGCGCCTGCACATACCACAGCGGGTGCGATGGCGTTCATTCTGATACGGGCGTAAAACCACCCCAGCCGCAACGGCATACCGACCTCCTTTCCGCTCGCGGATTTTACCCCATTTCTGCCCCAGCCCTGGCGTTGCGCCAGGGGTTTTGGGGTCGAGCCTTTGGTTTTATTTATTGTGACAAGTTAGACACAAAGCGCTGCCGGCCTTGCTGACCTTGAGGAGCGGCTCGCCGTTGATGCCGCCGACGGTGAAGGTGTTGTGCACGTCGTGGCACGACGCGCACTGCAGCTGCCCATTGTACAGCAAGGTGGCCGCCACCGTACCGGTCCGCGTCTGCGTGCCGGAACCGATCGCGACGGTCCGGGTAGCCGGGTCGTACAGACCGCCATCCGCCGTCGCCAACGCCGTGTTATAGGTGATGGAGATCGGGTGATCGTCGGTCAGATCGGCTGGCCCGCGGCCGACGGCATCGCTGCCGCCCATCAGGTTAGTCCCGGTGGTGCCGCCGAAGCTGTCGATAGCGACCGTGCCGTCATGGCACGACAAGCAAAGTTTGGATGCCCCGCCCGGTTGGCCGGTGGCGGCATTTAACGTGGGGGAGGTATAAAGCGCATATGTCTTGGTCGTCAGGGCGTGATTCCACAGCGGCGCATCGGTCACCGTGACGTTGGCGTTATGGGGCGTGTGGCAGGCCACGCAGATCTGCCCGCCAGCCCAGCCCGTCGTGGAAAAATCGTGCGGCGACCCGACGATGGTCCCCGCCTGCGCGCTTGCTATAAGCAGAGACGCGCCCCCAACTGCTGCAAAACGACTCAGAAACGTGGTGCTTCTTGTAGGCGTTCTCATTGTTGCCTCCTTACTTTAGTTAGGGACAAACCTGGCATCCAGCGATCCGCTACCGCCTTCCTCACGATCGACTTTATCCAGAACCGCGAAGCGAACCCCACTGCTCCTTTTCCTCCAAAAAAGGGCATAGTGCCTTGATCTAAATCAAATGCGGAGGAAATTCCGGGAGACGCCATAGGGCAAGCAATAACGCCGCGTTCAATCCGTTGATGCGGATGTGTTTTTTACGATCTGAAACGCGCGTGTAGGACTTGATATGTATCAATATCGCCCGCGCGCGGCCGGCGTATGATGTGAGCGCGTATATTGCCGCGCCGAGTCGAGACGGCGCGGGTGAGAATAACCCCTATTACCGGGCGCGCACGTGGACACACAGCTCATGAAGCAGTGGCGGTCGTTGGGCGACCGAGCGCAGTACGCCTCGGGAGCCGGGCTCTGGCGCGAGACCCCACACCCGGCGTACACCGCCCACGCGCTAACCCGATCATTCGCATATCGTTTTTGAAGCTCGGCGGTCCATGCCGCGAAATCTGCACGTCGATATCGTAAGCACGGAAGCCACGTTGTTTTCAGGCGGCGCGCGCCGGGTGTTCGTGCCGGGCGAGATCGGTGAGATGGGCATACTGCCGGGGCACGCGCCGCTGCTCGCGCGCCTGCGGCCCGGCGTGGCGCGGGTGATCCGTAACTTCCCGGACGACATAGAGATGATCTGGGTCTCGGGCGGCTTCGTCGAGGTACAGCCCTATTGCGTCACGGTGCTGGCCGATACTGCGGTTCGCGCCGGCGATCTGGACGCAGTCGCGGCGGCGAGCGCGCGCGAACGCGCCGCGGCGGCGTTACAGCACTCTCTTTCGAAACGCGACTACGACCGGCTCGCGGCGGAACTCAAGATGTATACCGCCCTGATGCGAACGCTGTACGAAACTGGGCGCGCGCAACGTTGAGCTGAACCGGCGCGCGCAGATCGTCTACTTAAACTTGCCGATTCGACAGCCAAAAAGACAACTCTAAGCGCTGAGGGCGGCCTGCATATCGAATGCAATGGCAGATAATTCATACGATTGCACAGGTCCGACCCCGACCCACAGTTTCCCACACCGACGACGATGATATTATTCGTATCATTAGCGCCAGAGAGGTAACTCGACATGAAAGAAAAGATTACGAAGGCTAAGTCCCATAAGGTCCGAGATGATGAAATGCGGGCCGAGTACGACTTCTCCAAAGCCGTACGGGGAAAATACTACAAGCGTCTGATGTCGAGCACGAACGTTATCGTTCTTGATCCAGACGTTGCCGAGAATTTTAAAAGCTCGCAAGCAGTTAACGAGGCACTACGTAATTTGTTACGCGTTGCCGAAGCTACCGTGCGCCTAACTACGCGCTCAAGCGGGCGCGGCAAATCCCGCCGTATTGCTTAAACTTATGTGAGCCGCAATACAGCACAACCCGGCAAACCCAGCACCCGGCGCGGTAAGGCGCACTCCGTAGGGCGCCAATGACGAAGCGAATTGCGCCGCATGGTCATTACGTCAAGAACCTAACGCGGTTCTTCCGCCATGCGAATGACACCCGTCACTATCCCCAGTATCTGTACTTCTTCGTTCTTCAATCGTATCGGCGCCATGCCGGGATTGGCCGGCTGCAGGCGTATGCCATCGGCTTCTACATAAAATTTCTTTAGGGTAACCTGCTCGCCGTTGATCATGGCCACGACCGACTGGCCGTTGTGGGCGGTTTCGCGCTTTTCGATGACGATGATGTCGCCGTCCTGAATATTGTCGTCGATCATGGAGTGGCCGCGCACGCGCAAGGCATAGGTGTTCTTGCGCACCATGTTGGCGGGTACCGACACCCGGCCGTGATCGTCGTTAAGATCCACCGGTTGTCCGGCCGCTACCCAGCCTAGTAAAGGAATTTCGATCATGGCGTCGGCATAGGTTTCGAGTATTTCCAGTTCTGGCGTCCACACTGCACGCTTGTTCTTGGGGATGAGGTAATCAATGTTGGTCATGGGGTTCTCGTGGTGGGTGTGTCGTTGGTATTTATACCACTGTGCTGCTGAGCAGTACCACTGCGTGCGCGCCTATGCCTTCCTCGCGTCCGGCGTAGCCAAGTTTTTCGGTAGTCGTGGCCTTGATGTTCACTTGGCTTGGTTCAATCTCGAGATCCATGGCGATATTGCGTACCATGGCCGGTAGATGTTCCGCTAACTTCGGCGCCTGGGCGATGAGGGTGGCGTCGAGATTCTCCACGCGTAGTTGGCGCTGTTTGAGGTTGACGCACACCGTGCGCAACAAAATACGGCTGTCGATGTTCTTGTATTGGGCATCGGTATCAGGAAAGTGCCGGCCGATATCGCCGAGCCCGGCGGCGCCGAGACAGGCATCGCACACCGCATGAATCAATACATCCGCATCGGAATGTCCGAGCAGGCCTTTGGGGTGAGGAATTTTCACGCCACCCAAAATCAGGGGACGTCCGGGCACCAAGGTGTGCACGTCATAACCGTGGCCGATGCGCATCAGTCTGGTTCCTGTGCCTGTTGCTTGAGGTAGATTTCCGCCAACGCCAGATCCGCCGGCAGGGTGATCTTGATATTGTCCGCGTGGCCCGCGACCATGCGCGGATGCCCACCGGCGAGTTCAATGGCGGTGGCCTCGTCGGTAACGGGCTGGCCCTGCTTCACCGCCGCTTCCAAGGCGAGTTTTAAGCGCGTGATGGGAAACACTTGCGGTGTCAGGGCGCGCCACAATTCCGTTCGCGGTGCCGTACCCAACACCCGCTCCGCCGCGTCCACGCGCTTTACCGTATCGGTCAGCGGCAGGCCCAGCAGCCCGCCATCCGGGTGTCGGTCTACGCTATGGAGCAGTTTGTCTATGTCCGCATGGCGCACGCACGGGCGCACCGCATCATGTACCAGCACCCAATCGTCAGGCGCGGCGTGGTGCTGGAGCAAGGCGCTCAGGCCATTTAAGACCGTATGGGCACGTTCGCGACCGCCGGGGAAGGTTCCCCTTACCTTGGGCAGGTCCTGCGGCAGCGTAGTCCAATAAGTATCATCTGGGGCGATGCCCACGACGATGCCCTGTAGTGGCATATAACTACCGAGACGCTCCAGGGTAAGCTGTAGAATCGGGCGATTCATAAGGTGGAGATATTGTTTGGGGCGACCGGCATGCATGCGTGCCCCCGTGCCTGCGGCGGGCACCAGGCCCCATAGGGCGGCCTCCGGCGGGCGTGTCCGCGGGGTGAACATGGGCGAACTCAATGGGGCGACCGCAGCCCGAGACTAAACGCTGACCTCGATCTGGCTACGGATACGTTGATAGGCGTCTTCTTGGGAAATGCCTTCTACACTCGCCAATTCCCGGGACAGGTAATTGCTGGCGGTTTCGAGTAACCGGGTTTCATCGAACGATAAGCCCGAGATGACCTTCCAATGGGTCAGGTCGCGGACCACTTCGCCTAGCTCTATGGGCGAACCGGCGTTGATCTTGTGGGCGATGCCCTTGCAGCGTTCCGTTAGGTTGCCGGTGGCGCGCCGTTGACAGGCGGCAGCCAGGACCTTAAAAAGCTCTTTGATTTTTTTGCCTTCGAGCAGGGGACGAATGCCGTTTTTGGTCATATTCATTTGCGGCACCTTGATGGTGACCTGGGATTCATGAATACGAATGACAAAACAGCGTTCGCTTTGCCCGGTTAAGAAAATGTCTTCGATGGACTCTATCACCCCGACACCGGCGGACGGATAAAATACCGTGTCCCCGACTTTATAACGTGGACTAGGATTCATATTGCACCTGTCTTTTTTATTTAATAAGTTAACATAAGCTATTGAACAGTATTATTTAATGTTTGTCAACTTGACGACGTAAGTATTTGATTGTGTCATCTATGTGCGCACCCTTTACGACCTCGGTTGGGCTACAATGGGCACCTATTTTATTTATATAGTTGCACACTCGCCTAGCCCTAAGAATCGTAGCCTCCCACGCGCCCATGACTTTACAAAATATTCCCGGCCACTTGGCTAGCGAACCCACCATGATCAGTCCCCTGCATCCGGTCCTACCCCAGACCCCAGGGCGCACTGTGGTGTGGCAACACCTGTTTGGCAGTAGCCGGGGTTTGAGCCTCATACAGGCGGCACGCGCCCATGCGGGGCCGGTCCTGGTAATTACCCGGGACAACCGCTCTGCCCAGCAGTTGGAGGACGAGCTGCGTTTTTATGCCCCGTGGGATGCGGACCTGCCGTTGTTGCCATTTCCAGACTGGGAGAGCCTGCCCTATGACACCTTCTCTCCGCATCAAGACATACTCTCCCGCCGCCTACGCACCCTGTCGCGCTTGAGTGGGTTGACGCAGGGGATACTACTGGTGTCCGCCACCACCCTGATGCAGCGTTTGCCGCCTCTGGACTACCTTCTCGCCCACAGCCTGATGCTGGACGTGGGTGACCGACTGGACTTGGGCGTGTTCCGCCACCAATTGGCCCAGGCCGCCTATCAATCAGTGACCCAGGTGATGGCCCCAGGCGAATATGCGGTGCGTGGCGGTCTTTTGGATATTTTTCCCATGGGCAGCGAACGGCCGTTCCGCATCGATTTGTTCGGCGACCATATCGACTCCATCCGCGAGTTCGACCCGGAAACCCAGCGCTCCGGCGCCAAACTCGCGGCGGTACATCTGCTGCCGGCGCGCGAATATCCCATGACGGAAGATGCCATCCAGCGCTTCCGTCAGGCGTTCCGCGCGGCTTTTGAAGGCGATCCCCAAAAGACGAGCATCTACCGCGACGTCAGCAAGGGAGTGAGCCCCGGCGGTATCGAATATTACTTGCCGCTGTTTTATGCCCATACCGCCACGCTCTTCGACTATTTTGGTGCCGCGCCCTTGTGCATGTATGAGGCCGGGGTCATGGAAGCCGCTGCCGCCTTCCAGCACGAAGCCCACGAGCGCTACCGCCTGCTGCAGCACGACCGGGAGCGCCCGGTGCTGCCCCCAGAGCGGCTGTTCCTGGCGGCGGATGAACTGGCCGCCACCCTCAAGCCCCTGGCCAGGGTGATCTTGCAACCGTATCAAGCGGACGTCGTCGATACACAGCCGGACGCCCCTGGATCGGTAGTATTTGCCACCGATGCCCCGCCCAGCCTCCCCATAGACCACAAAGCCGATATCCCGCATGCGGCCTTGTTCGCGTGGCTGCGCGCCTACCCAGGCCGGGTGCTGGTGGTGGCGGAGACCCCGGGGCGCAGGGAAGTCCTGCGTGGTTTATTACAGGATCACGATTTCTTTCCTACGCCTTATCACGATTGGCAGGCGTTCCTCGCCGCCACCGACCCCCTGGGCCTGACCGTGGCGGCACTGGAAAAGGGCTTGCTGTTGCGGGCCCCGGCCCTAGCCGTCATCACCGAACCGCAACTCTACGGCGAGCGTGCCGCCCAACGCCGTCGCCGAACCTTGAGCAACCGCGATCCGGAAACGGTTATCCGGCACTTGGCCGAACTGCGTCTGGACGACCCGGTGGTACATGAGGACCATGGCGTCGGCCGCTACCGGGGTCTACAGACCTTGGACGTGGGCGACGGCCCCATGGAGTTCCTCACACTGGAATACGCCGGCGGCGACAAGCTCTACACCCCAGTAACTGACCTGGCGCGTATCGGCCGCTATACCGGCACGCATCCGGACCAGGCGCCCTGGCACAAGCTCGGCGGCGAGGCCTGGGACAAGGCGCTGCGCCGGGCCCAGGAAAAGGCACATGACGCGGCGGTGGAGCTGCTGGAGGTACAGGCCCTACGGCTCAGTCGCTCGGGGTATGCGTTTCCCGGACGCGACGAGTACTACGCCGCATTCGCCGCCGCCTTCCCGTTCGAAGAGACTCCGGATCAAGCGCGCACCATCGAAGACACCCTGCGCGATATGGAGGCCGCACGCCCCATGGATCGCCTGGTATGCGGTGACGTGGGCTTCGGCAAGACCGAGGTGGCCTTGCGCGCGGCATTCCTGGCGGTGCAGGGCCGGCGGCAAGTGGCGGTCCTGGTGCCCACCACCTTGCTCGCGCAACAGCACTTTCAAAATTTCTGCGATCGCTTCGCCGACGTTCGAGGGCGTACGCCTACCGCCGGAGGCGGGCTGGCGGAAGCAGCGGACCTGCCAGTGAGAATTGAATTGTTATCGCGCTTCCGCACCAAGGCCGAGCAGGCGCAGACATTACAACACCTGGCGGATGGCGGCGTGGATATCGTTATCGGCACCCACCGCTTGCTGCAAAGCGACGTGCGATTCAAAAACCTAGGGCTGGTGATTATCGATGAAGAGCATCGCTTCGGCGTGCGCCAGAAGGAACAACTCAAAAAACTACGCAGTGCCGTGGACATTCTGACCCTGACCGCTACACCGGTGCCGCGCACGCTAAATATGTCCTTGTCCGGACTGCGTGACATCTCCATGATTACCACCGCGCCCGAGGCACGCCTGTCGGTCAAGACCTTTGTATGCGAGTGGAACGATGCCCTGTTGCGCGAGGCGTTCCTGCGCGAAATACACCGCGGCGGCCAGATATATTTTCTGCACAACGAGGTCAAGACCATGGACCGAGCTCTGCGCCAACTGCAGGCGCTGGTGCCGGAAGCGGATATCCGCGTGGCCCACGGGCAGATGCCGGAACGCGAACTGGAACAGGTGATGCTGGAATTTTATCACCAGCGCTTCAACGTACTGCTGTGCAGCACCATTATCGAGTCCGGTATCGACATACCCACTGCCAATACGATTATCATTCAGCGTGCCGACAAATTCGGCCTGGCGCAACTGCACCAACTGCGCGGCCGCGTCGGACGCTCGCATCATCGCGCCTATGCCTACCTACTGATCCCGCAACGCAGTGCCCTAACTGGCGATGCCCTCAAACGCCTGGATGCCATCGCTTCCATCGAAGACCTGGGCGCGGGCTTCGCCCTCGCCTCCCACGATCTGGAGATACGCGGTGCCGGCGAACTCTTGGGCGAATCGCAAAGCGGACAAATCGACGAGGTGGGGTTTACGCTGTACATGGAATTACTGAATCGCGCCGTGGCGTCGCTTAAGGCGGGAACGGGCGTGGATCTGGATACACCGGTGAACCGCGGCGCCCACATCGACCTGCATGTGCCGGCGTTGCTAAACGAGGCTTACTTGCCGGATGCGCACATGCGTCTCATTTTGTACAAACGCATCGCCAGTGTTATGCAGCGCGAGGAATTAGATGATTTGCAGGCCGAGATCATCGATCGCTTCGGCCTGCTACCGGAAGCAGGCAAAGTGCTATTTCAGATTACCGGGCTTAAACTTCTAGCGAGCCCCCTGGGCATTAGCAAGATCGAGGCCGGGCCTAAGGGCGCGCGCGTGGAATTCGAAAAAAATCCCAAGGTCGATCCGGCCGCTATTATCCGGCTGTTACAGTCGGCGCCGCGCCTCTATAAGCTGGACGGTCCCAACCGGCTGCGCATACTGGGAGATATGCCCGATGCCGCCAGTCGCCTCAATGCCGTGCGCACACTGGTGGAGGCCCTGGGTCCGCCGGAAGAATAAGGCGCGGGTGACTTCCGACAAACGGCGTGTGGGGCTTATTCAAGCGGCGCACAATTACCCACACAATGGACCCGCAGTTCCTTCACTAATAGTCTATCGCTAGGGAGAATTTTATGCATAAAGGAAAGTTATGGAAAGCATCGGCAACAACAGGGATATTAACCTTCTTGTACATGAGCAACGCGGTGGCCGGTGGCTGTGCGCCCAATAGCACCAACCGCCCCGTGTGCCCCGCGGGGGCCATCGCGCAAGACGCTACCTTTATCGATCCCACCGCCACCATACTCAATGCCAGCAATGTGCGTTTGGGTAAGCATATCTACATCGCCCCATTCGTCGAGATTAACCCCGGCAAGGGAATGATGGGAACGACGGCTGCTGTGACCATAGGCGAAAAGACCAACTTGCAGGACAACGTCGTATTGAATGGTTCCGGCATTGCCCTGGGCGATGAAGTGATATTGGCCCATGGCGCGCGCGTCAACGGACCTGCCATGATCGGACACGATGCAGTGGCGGGGGCACACAACGCCGCCTTCATCGGCTTTAACAGTCTGGTGGATCGTGGCAACGTCGAGTCCGACGCTATGGTATTGCACTTGGCGCGCGTTGCTCCGGGCATTACCGTGCGTGCAGGCCGGGTGGTGCTGTCGGGCAAGAACGTTACCACCCAGGCCCAGGCGGATGACCCGGCCCTGGGCAAAGTCATACCCATCACCGACGGCCTGCGGATATTCATGGACGGCGTACTGCATGTCAATGAAACCTTCGCGCGTGAATATACTAATCTTTATTACAACAATCCGAGTAACGTCAAGGGCATTAACTATGATCCGAGCGACGGCGGCGCGCTGCCAAGCTTTAATCCTACGCGCGATCTGCCGACCTTAGCCGGTGTCGGCACACGCGATCCCAATTATCGCAATCGTATCATCGGCAATGTGGTCATGAGTGACAGCAAAAGCAATTTGAATAATACCGACCTAGTTGGCTCGCGCATATCGCTGCGCGCGGACGAGGGTGAGCCCTTTCATGTGGGTGAAATCGAGCGCATGAGCGACCGCACCACCTTCCACGCCCTGGAACATACCGGCATACAGTTGCACGACGATATTACCTATGGCATGCGTTCCATCGTTCATGGCGGCGCCTCGGCCGCCACGGCGAATAACCCGCACTCGGAGACCACCGTCGGCGACCATAGCAAGATTGGCAACTATGCGGTGGTGTTTCGCTCGACCTTGGGCCATGGCGTCAAGATCGGCTGCGGTAGTTTAGTGGATGGCGCTACCCTGGCCAATGACACGGTTATCCCTGCCCGCACCATCATCATCAATGCAGGCCACGCCAACCCGCAGCGTTATTCCGTGGAATGGAATCCCGGCTGCTGATACCTGAGCGCGGGTTTCCCAGGGCCGCGATTTTCGCGGCCCTGTTTTTTGCCTCTTGCCTATGTAACACCGCAGTGGCGGCGGAAGCACCGGCGGCAGTGCGGCTTGCGGCAAGTTTACGCGACCATGTGCAGACCTACCGCCGACCCGGGGGCGAAGAATATCTGCGCTGGCGCTCGGATTGGGTAGTGACGTGGGCGCCGCTCGCGCATGTGCGTCACTACGAGATACGCTACAAAACATCGGAAGGGGTAAGTCGTAAAACGGGTATGCAAGGGGAACCGCAATTAGTGATCGAAGTCGCCAAGGGCGACAACCCTAAAGCGGCGGGTTTGGTGGCACGCACGACCCAGCTGTCTACTATCGAGGGTCTGCTTGCGGTCAGGGTGGTTACCCACTTCGATGATGGTACCCAGTCGCAGCCCACACCTTGGTTGCCAGTAGGCAGGGTTACCGCGCAACAACCATAAACGGACGCAGGCGGGATTAACGATCCGGGAACAAGGTGTCCTCATAGCCGAATAAGCGCGTATCCTTCAAGCGCATGGGATAGAGCACGCCATCCAGGTGATCGCATTCGTGCTGTACCACGCGCGCGTGGAAACCGTGTGCCTCGCGTTCCATGGGAACACCATGCCGGTCGTATCCGCGGTAGCGTACGTGGGTAGGGCGGCTAACCACGCCGCGCATCCCCGGCACGCTCAAGCAGCCCTCCCAGGCATCGTCCATTTCAGCGGTCAGTATCTCGATGACCGGGTTGACCAGTACCGTGGTCGGCACTGGCTCGGCATCGGGATAGCGCGGATTGGACTCTATGCCGAAAATCACCACCCGGCGCAGCACGCCGATCTGGGGCGCGGCGATCCCGGCGCCATTCAGGGCCGCCATGGTGTCCGTCATGTCGGCGATGAGGGCATCGAACTCAGGTGTATTAAACTCAACCACCGGTTCGGCCACGCGGTATAATGCCGGATCGCCCATTTTTAAAACGCGCCGTATGGTCATGCTAGGCCCTACTCGAATTCTGATTGCATCTGCGACATACTATCGCATCTTTGTATACCGAGGAAAATACTGTGCGACACATGCCCCCTGCCCTGCTATTGATCATCGCAGCAGTTATGCCCGGTTGGGCGCTGGCCGCAGCCGTGACGGACAAGACGAGTACCTACACCGTGGAAATCCTGGTGTTTACCACGAAACTACCGCAGCTCGAGGGCGATGAGCTGTGGACATTCGACCCCAAACAGATCGCCGTACCGCAGGTCAATGCCGCACAACCGGCGAACATGAATACTTCCGCTGGTATTTTCGCAGCCGCGGCCGCCGACCTGGAAAAGGATGGGCGTTTCCGTGTCCTGGCGCATCAGCGCTGGATCCAAACCATGGAGGCCAAGTCGGCAAGTCTGCCGGTGCGCATCCGCGCCGCCAATCCCAAAAGCCCGGAGGAACTAGACGGCACTTTACGTATTTACTTAAGTCGCTATTTACACATGGATATCAACCTGGTGTATCAAGAGGAGATGCGCGAGGGCGGATTCATGGGAGTGACTGCTGCGAACCCGGGGAAAATTGCTTACCGTATCAATGAGCAACGCCGCATCAAGGGACAAGAAACCCACTATATCGACCATCCCAAGTTCGGTGCGCTGCTGCGGCTGACGCCGGTAAAAGGTGCTAGATAGCATGTTGTCGTGCCGCGCTACCGCGCGGGCTTTAAAAACTAATTGCGGGCGCTCCGCCCCTGCACCCTGGGGTACTTTTCTTTGCTTGTGCAAAGAAAAGTACCCAAAAGAAAACACACCCTATCGCTCGCCGGGCAAAACACGCCCGGTCCCCTGTGCTCCTCACCCCACCGGGGCGCTGTGATGTACAGGAAGTACAAATGCCGCGGAGCGCAGGGATGCGCGAGAGCGGCCGCAACTCGCATTGCCACTGTCGATGGTAATGCTCAGACAGTGCTCGCGACACCTCCCCGGTGGGGCTGCGGTGCGCGGCGAGCGCTAAGGGGATTGTAAAATCTACACCTATCGTCGTGACACTTAGCATAATCCCCTAGCAAGCGTAGCGTGAGCCTTCAAGTCGTGCGCGCTAGCGCGCATAACACAGAATGGCGCATTTACACTAGGCGTCGCGCCGACGTCCGTGATGCCTAACGGGCGTGCGCCAGCAAGGGAATGACCTGCTCTAACAAGGCGCGTACCTTGCCCATGCCGATTTCCAACACCTCTTCAATTTCCTTGAGTCGTATGACCCCCTCCGACTTACCGGCCGCGGGGTTGGCGATAACGGAAATGCTGGCGTAGCACAGACCGAGTTCACGTGCCAGGCTGGTTTCTGGCATACCGGTCATGCCGACGATGTCCGCACCATCCTTCTCTAGACGTTTCACCTCGGCTACGCTTTCGAAACGCGGTCCTTGGGTGGCGGCGTAGGTACCGCGTTCGGCTGCCGGGATTTTTGCGGCGCGCGCCGCGCGTATCAGGACTTGGCGTATCTCGTCACAATAGGGGAAAGTAAAATCGATATGGGTCACGGATTTTTGTTCGTTGCCAAAATAAGTATGGCTGCGTCCGTAGGTGTAATCGATAATCTGGTCGGGGAAAATCAGGCTGCCGGGCGGCAATGCCGCACTGATGCCACCCACGGCATTGACCGCGATCACATGAGTGGCCCCGGCCTCCTTCAGGGCCCAGATGTTGGCGCAATAATTAACCTCGTGCGGCGGTATAGTGTGGCCGTGGCCGTGACGCGCCAAGAACACCGCATCTTGCCCGCCGAGGTGGCCATATACCAACGGCGTCGAGGGTTCGCCATAGGGCGTACGCATGACTTCGCGCCGGGTGATTTCGAGGTTCTTGAGGTTGGTGAGACCGCTGCCGCCTATGATTGCGATAAGTGTCATGATATCCGTTCGTGGTGACTGGTTTGATTACTCGGCCACGGCATAGATACCGGGCGCATTGCGTAAATATCCTTTGTAGTCCATGCCAAATCCGAAAACATAGCGGTCTGGCACCGTGAGGCCGATGAATTCGGCGTCGATATCCAGGGAACGTGGGCGTTCTTTTTTAACCATGACCGCCTTGTGTACTGCGCGCGCGCCATGCTGACGATAATACGCTTCGATTGCCGCCAGGGTTGCACCTTCGTCAAGTATGTCGTCGATTAGCAGGATGGTGCGGTTTTGGGGGGATATAAAAGGGCCGGCGATCCACTTTAGTTCCCCTCCCTGCAGACGATCGCCATAGCGGGTGGCATGGACATAATCCACCTGCAAGGGGAACTGAAGTTTGGGCAGAAGTATGCCGAAGGGCACAAGGGCACCATTCATCAGGCACACCAATAGCGGATCGCAATCCGCCAGTGTGCGGCTGATGGCACCCGCCATTTTCTCCAAGGCCGCCTCTACCTCGGATGCGTTGTGTAGGCAATCAGCCTGTTGCATGACTTTCCATGCCTGTTGCGCAGTGACAGATTCCAGCACTAGTGTCTATTCGCCCAAGTTAATTAAAAAGATGATGGGCAGAGTGCCACAACCTGACGGGTAAATGCCAGCGCTATTGGCACTGCCTGACAGCCTTCGACGCATAATATCTAGCTCAGTATTTCAATTGTTGTAGGTAGGTGCGGAATTTTTCCGCAAGTTCCGGGTGGCGCAGGGCATATTCGACGGTGGCTTGAAGGTAGCCAAGCTTATCGCCGCAGTCATAGCGTATGCCGGCAAACTCATAGGCGAGCACTTGTTCTTTTTCGAGCAAGCTGGCGATGCCGTCGGTGAGCTGAATTTCACCGCCAACACCGGCTTGGACTTTTTCAAGATGATCAAAAATCCGTGGCGTAAGGATATAACGCCCAACTACGCCCAGATTGGAAGGGGCGTCTTCGGGTTTGGGTTTTTCGATGATGCCGTCTATTTTATGGATGCCCTGCTCCCACGAACGCACTTTGACGATGCCGTAGCGCGAGGTTTCATTCGGGGCGACCTGCTGTACGCCGATTACGGAATTATTGTAGTGGTCGTAGATATCCGTCATCTGTTTCATGGCCGGTACCTCGGCGCTGATCAGATCGTCGGCGAGAATCACCGCAAACGGATCATTACCCACCACAGGGCGCGCGCATAGTACCGCATGCCCCAGACCCAGGGCTTGGGACTGGCGTAGATAGATACATGAAACATTGGATGGAAGTATATTGTGCAGTATCTCCAAAAGCTTATTACGACCGCGTGCCTGTAACTCGGTTTCGAGCTCGTAGGCTTTATCGAAGTGATCGGCAATCGATCTCTTATTTCTACCAGTGATAAAAATCATACTAGTGATGCCCGCGGCGACCGCCTCTTCCACCGCGTATTGGATCAGCGGTTTATCGACGATGGGCAACATTTCTTTAGGATTGGCTTTGGTCGCAGGCAGGAAGCGGGTGCCCATGCCGGCAACCGGAAATACAGCTTTGGTAATTTTGGTCATTGATTTAATAC
>JANOTM010000150.1:0-16007 GCA_031416355.1 Gammaproteobacteria bacterium | reverse complement strand
GGCACTTTGGAAATACCGTGGGATATGAAGTTCACCACATCGAAACGGCTGATGTTCTGCTTGTGCAGGAAATACACCGCGTGCGAATCCTTTTCACCGAAGATCGCCACCAGCACATTGGCACCGGTGACTTCTTTCTTGCCCACGCCCTGGACGTGTAACACGGCGCGCTGGATGACGCGCTGAAAACCCAGGGTAGGCTGGGTGTCGGTCTCGCTGTTGGGCGGCAAACTCGGCACGCTTTCACGCAGGAAATTGGCAAGATTACGCCGCAAGTCGTCGACGCTGCCGCCGCAGGCGCGGATAACCCGCGCCGCGCTGGGATTGTCCAATAAAGCCACCAGCAGGTGCTCTACCGTTATGTACTCGTGACGCTTTTCGCGTGCCTCCTGAAAGGCCGCATTGAGCGAGAACTCTAATTCTTGTGACAGCATCTTGCTACCCTCCCGGATACTCTCCGGCAAATAACAACTCTCATTACTTTAGTATAAGACTAGCACACGACAATCTCATTCGGGTTCCATAGTGCATTGGAGCGGGTACTGATTTTCCGAAGAGTAACCCATTACCTGTCTAACTTTAGTCTCTGCCACCTCGCGCGTGTAGACACCGCAGACACCTACGCCTTTTTGGTGCACATGCAGCATAATCTGCGTTGCCTCTTCGCGGTTCTTGCGGAAGAACTTTTCCAGAACTACGACCACGAACTCCATGGGCGTGTAATCGTCATTCAGCAAAATAACTTTATAGAGCGTCGGTTTTTTAAGCTTAGGTCTGGCTTCCTCTACAATCTGGCCATCGTCATATTGTTGCTGTCTGTCACTCATATCCCACTCTATTTCTTAGATTAGACCATGTCTGCGGAGTAGCTACATTTTGCGACCATTGCGCAAAAATTCAAGCAGTTTGGCGGCAAATATTACTTTGAATGGCACAAATTTTGATCCCGTTAAAAATTTGTGGCCATCCAGGGCTCTCTGGGCCCCCCAAATAAGCACGTACTGGTATCTTGACTTGGTTTAAAAAAAAGAGGGATGATGCCAGGGCGTGCCCCTCTTTCAGGCCTTTGGTTCCGCTTTTATCTACTTATGCAATTTGGGCCTGGCAGGAAACGCACGGCTAGCATCAAGCAATCAATAATGGGGCTTTGCCCTGCATCGAGTGAAACTAGGGGGATGTAGTATGGTGACAGGAACGGTTAAATGGTTTAACGCTAGTAAAGGGTATGGCTTTATCTCACCCAGTAGTGGCGGGGATGATGTCTTCGCGCATTTTTCGGCGATCGTCATGGAAGGCTATAAAACCTTGAAAGAAGGCCAGCAGGTCGAGTTTGAGATCCAGCAGGGCCCCAAAGGTCCCCAGGCAAGCAATATTCGCAACACGGCGTAATGGCAACAATATAATCAGCCTGAATTTCCTCGCCCGGCCTATGCCGGGTTTCTTTTTTCTGCTGTTTTTAAAAAAGTATTTCTGAAATAGTGCGCGCAGGCGGCGGGCCACACTACATGTGGCTAATTATGGCGGCGCCGAACCCGGAACAACTGATCTGCTGCGCCCCCGGCATGAGGCGCGCAAAATCGTAGGTCACGGTCTTGGCGTTAATCGCGCCTACTATACCTTGAATAATGAGGTCCGCGGCCTCCAACCAGCCCATGTGGCGCAACATCATCTCCGCCGACAATATCAACGAACCGGGATTGACCTGGTCCTTGCCGGCATATTTAGGCGCGGTGCCATGGGTCGCTTCGAACATGGCCACGCTGTCGGAAAGATTCGCGCCCGGTGCGATGCCGATGCCGCCTACCTGGGCCGCCAAGGCGTCGGAAATATAGTCGCCGTTAAGATTGAGGGTGGCGATCACGCTGTATTCTTCCGGGCGCAGCAATATCTGCTGCAAGAACGCATCGGCGATCACATCCTTGATGATAATCTCCCGGCCGGTGCGGGGATGGGTAAAGCGACACCACGGCCCTTGGTCGATAAGCTGGGCGCCGAACTCGCGTTGCGCCAGGGCGTAACCCCAGGCCTTGAAGCCGCCTTCGGTGAATTTCATGATGTTACCCTTGTGCACCAGGGTAACCGAGGAACGGTCGTTGTCCACGGCATACTGGATCGCCTTGCGCACTAAACGCTCGCTGCCTTCGCGCGATACTGGCTTGATGCCAATGGCGGAGGTAGCCGGAAAACGTATCTTCTTGACGCCCATTTCGGTTTGCAGAAACGCAATAAGCTTGCGCGCTTCCGGTGATTCGGCCGCCCATTCTATGCCGGCATAGATGTCTTCGGAATTCTCGCGGAAAATCACCATATCGGTTTTCTCCGGCGCCCGCAGCGGGCTCGGCACGCCGGTAAAATACCGCACCGGACGCAGGCAGACATACAAATCCAGTTCTTGGCGTAGGGTGACATTCAATGAGCGCATGCCACCGCCTACTGGCGTCGTCAGGGGGCCCTTGATGGAAACCACATAGTCTCGCACTGCTTGGAGGGTCTCGTCCGGCAACCAGGTGTTGTTGCCGTAAGTCGCCACGGCCTTTTCGCCGGCATATACCTCCATCCACGCGATACGCCGTTTGCCGCCGTAGGCCTGGTCCACGGCCGCGTCTACCACCGTGCGCATCACCGGCGTAATGTCGATACCGGTGCCGTCGCCTTCGATAAAGGGAATGATCGGCTGATCCGGCACACTCAAGGAGAAATCCGGATTGACGCGGATAGACGCGCCCTTGGGGACGTTAATTTTCTGATAAGCCATGACCCTGCTCCGCACACGCAACGAGGCGCGGATTCTAACACTAGCGGGCATCCTGTAATCTATGGGGTATGAAAATTATCCTACGCGAAGCGCGTTGATGTTAATCCTGTTTAACAAACCCTACCTCGTTCTAAGCAAATTTACCGATGCCCAAGACCGAGCAACCCTGGCACGCTATATCGACATACCCTATATCTACCCGGCGGGCCGTCTCGATCACGACAGCGAAGGCCTATTGCTGCTCACCGACGATGGAGCCCTGCAACACCGCCTGAGCGACCCACGGCATAAAATGCCCAAGGTCTATTGGGCCCAGGTCGAGGGCGTGCCCGACGACGCCAGCTTAGCGGCGCTGCGTCAGGGCATCATGCTAGACCAACGCACAACCCAGCCGGCCCAGGCGCGGCCCTTACCCGAACCCACCCTGTGGCCCCGCATTCCCCCGATCCGCGTGCGCCGCCATATTCCGACCAGCTGGATCGAGCTCATCATCACCGAAGGCCGCAATCGCCAAGTGCGGCGCATGACCGCTGCCGTGGGCCACCCCACGCTTCGGCTGATACGCTATGCGGTGGGCCCCTGGACCCTGGATGGCCTGCCACCGGGCCTATGGCGTGAAGCAGAAAAAGGATCCTGTTAAGCTCTCTGCATGATCTGGACACCCCATGTCACCGTGGCCGCCATCGTCGAACGTGACGGTCGCTTCCTGCTGGTGGAGGAAGAAACCGACAACGGCGCCGCCCTTAACCAGCCCGCCGGCCACCTGGAAGAACACGAAAGCCTGCTGGCGGCGGTGGTGCGCGAGACCCTGGAAGAAACCGCCTGGCATTTCCGGCCCGACGCCCTACTGGGCGTCTACCGCTGGCACAACCCCCACAACCATGTGACCTATCTGCGTTTTGCCTTTACCGGGGCATTGCAGCGACATGAGCCGCAGCGACCACTGGATCACGGTATTCTGCGTGCACTCTGGCTCACCGCGGAGGAAATCCGGGCATCGGCCGAACGCCACCGCAGCCCCCACGTACAGCATTGCGTAGACGACTACCTCGCTGGCCGGCGCCACCCTCTGGACAGCCTGCGGGACCTGGCCTGAACCGGTTTCCACACCACGTGGTCCATCTGCGTTAGAATTCCCCTATGCCCCACCTCCCTCGCGTCATGGTCGGCCTATCGGGCGGCGTCGATTCCGCCGTTGCCGCCCTGCTGTTAAAGCGTCAAGGTTACGCTGTGTCCGGGCTGTTCATGAAAAATTGGGAAGAGGACGACCGCAACGGTCACTGCACCGCGGAAGAAGACTATAAAGAAGTCCGCCGCGTGTGCGAGATACTGGATATTCCCCTGCACAGCGTCAATTTTTCCGCTGAATACTGGGACCGGGTATTTACTTTTTTTCTGGACGAACTCAAGGCCGGGCGCACCCCTAACCCGGACGTGCTATGCAACAAGGAAATCAAATTCAAGGCCTTTCTCGAGCACGCCGTGTCCCTCGGCGCAGAACGCATCGCCACCGGGCATTACGCACGCGTCGAAATGCGCGAAGAAATGTTCTACTTGCGCAAGGCGCACGATGGCAATAAGGATCAGAGTTATTTTCTCCACGCCCTGGGCCAGGAGGCGTTGTGCCACACCTTGTTCCCCCTGGGCGAACTCACCAAACCCGACGTACGCCGCCTGGCGCAGGCGGCCGGTCTGCCCAATTATGCGCGCAAAGACAGCACCGGCATCTGCTTTATCGGCGAGCGTAACTTCAAGGAGTTCCTGAGCCAATATCTCCCGGCGCAGCCGGGGGACATGCGCACCCTGGCGGGTGAGATCAAGGGCCGGCACCAGGGACTCATGTACCATACCTTAGGGCAGCGTCAGGGGCTGGGCATAGGCGGATCGGGAGACGCCTGGTACGTAGTCGGCAAGGACATAAAGAACAATATCCTCTACGTGGAACAGGGCGAGCACCATCCCGCCCTCTACGCTAGGGCCCTGACGGCAATCTCCCTGCACTGGATCGCAGGCAGCCCGCCACCCCTGCCGCTGCGCTGTCAGGCGCAAACTCGCTACCGCCAAGCCAACCAAGCCTGCGTGGTGCATACAGCAGCCGAAGGGGTCGAGGTGCGCTTCGATCAACCCCAGCGTGCCGTGACGCCAGGACAATCGGTGGTGTTTTATCAGGACGATCTGTGTCTGGGTGGCGGCACCATAGCCACAACAGACTCCATGGTCGCTGGTCAGGGGAAATTACATCCTCTTCTTCCCACCCGGGTAAAATATTACTAGAATGGGCCATGGCCTCTCCCAACGTCAAACACGTCATTGCCTACTTGGAAAAGCAAAAGGGACATCTGCCCCACATCGCTCAGAAAACCGACTTGGGCCTAGAGTGGCTGCGTAAACTCGTAGGCGGCCATATTGCGGATCCGGGGATCAGTAAAATCGAGAGACTATTGGCCTATATGATGAAAAACGATTCCTTCCCCACGACTCTTCCACTCTCGCCCCTGACGGCCCTCTCCCCCCTGGATGGCCGCTACGCCGATAAGACCGCGGCCCTGCGCCCCTTGTTCAGCGAATTTGGCCTCATACGCCACCGCGTGCTGGTGGAGGTGCGCTGGTTGTTGATGTTGTCGGCCCATCCTGAGATCACGGAAGTCGCCGCTTTCTCTGAGGCGGCACGGGATGTGCTGGAGAATATTCTCACCCATTTCGGTGACAGCGATGCACAGCGAATAAAAGAAATCGAGACCACCACTAATCACGACGTCAAAGCGGTGGAATATTTCCTCAAGGAAAAAACCAGCCATAACGCCGAAATCGCCGCGGTCGCCGAGTTCATACACTTTGCCTGCACCTCGGAGGACATCAACAACCTCGCCTACGGCCTTATGCTGCACGCCGGCCGGGAAACCATACTGCTGCCAACTATGGACAAGCTCATCGCCGCCTTGGACGCCCTGGCAAAAAACCATGCGCACCAGCCCTTGCTGGCGCGCACCCACGGACAGCCGGCGTCGCCCACCACCGTGGGCAAGGAAATCGCCAATGTCGTCTACCGCTTGCGCCGCCAGCGTCTGCACGTCGCCCAGGCACCCATCCTCGGCAAGATCAACGGCGCCGTGGGCAATTACAACGCGCACTTAGTCGCCTATCCGCACCTGGATTGGGAGGCAACAGCGCGCAGTTTTGTCGAATCCTTGGGGCTGGTGTGGAATCCCTATACCACCCAGATCGAACCACACGATTATATCGCTGAATTGTTCCATGCACTGGCGCGGTTCAATACCATACTCATGGATTTCGACCGCGATATCTGGGGTTACATCTCCCTTGGGTATTTCAAACAAAGGCTCAAACGCGGCGAGGTCGGGTCGTCCACCATGCCGCACAAGGTCAATCCCATCGATTTCGAAAATTCCGAAGGCAACCTCGGCCTGGCCAATGCCCTGTTGGAGCACCTGGCAGCCAAGCTGCCTATCAGCCGCTGGCAGCGCGATCTCAGCGATTCCACGGTGCTGCGTAATCTGGGTGTGGGCCTGGGCTATTCCCTGTTGGCATATGAATCCTGTCTCAAAGGCTTGGGTAAATTGGAGATCAACATCGAACGCCTACAAGCCGATTTGAACGCCAATTGGGAAGTGCTGGCTGAACCCATACAAACCGTCATGCGGCGTTACGGCGTTGAACAGGCCTACGAAAAACTTAAAGCCCTGACACGCGGAAAGAGCGGCATAGACCGGCAGTCCCTGGAGACATTTATTCAAACTCTGAATATCCCGCAAGACGCAAAACGCGCCCTACTCGCCCTGACACCGGAGACCTATATCGGCAATGCGGCCCACCAGGCAAATAAAGACACAGACTTTTAGTGGGGCACAAAACCCCGCATCCCGCCCTGGCCGGCACCAAACCCGGGCTATAATATAATTAATGAGCCCCCCGGAAACACAGGCGCCGGAAAAACCTCCCGAGCACCGTCACCTAACGACCCGCGACGAAGTGCGCGCCGCCGTCGCTGTTCTATTTGAACAGGCCCAACGCCAAGTATTGATATTCGGCCCGGTCCTGGAAAGATATTACTTTAATACCGCCAGGATCGAAGAACTCATGGGAAAATTCATCGCCCGCCATCGCACCAACCGCATCCGCATACTCACCGAAGATACTCACCAGGTGTTACTGGACAACGCGCGCTTCAAGCAGCTGGCTCAGCGTTTACCGGATTGCCTGAGCATACGCCAGGTAAACGAGATGCATCGTGGCCTCAAAGATATGTTTGTCGTCGCCGATCGCACCGGCTACGTCCATTTGCCGGATGTGGAAACATTCGACGGCCTCACCAGTATTCAGGCGCCGCGCGAGGCCTTGCAGTTCACGCGCCGCTTCGAAAGCATGTGGGAAAAAAGCGAGCCGGCGCCGGGCCTCCACACGGTGGGCCTATAGTGCATCGCACACCGCGCATGTTGTCACCCACTAGTTCATGGGCCTTGGCACTGAAAACTGCTCCTGCGTTTGCCTCGAGAGGCCTTGCGTCAGTGTTTCCGTCCTCTCGGCGCCTGTTCCCGACAGCGCTCTACCTCGCCCATCCATGGGCTCGTCGGCGCCTGTTCCCGACAGCGCTCTACCTCGCCCATCCATGGGCTCGTCTGGCGGTCGTTGTGCTGCTGCTGGCAAGCGCCCTGCTCAGTGCCTGTAGTGGTGTGCCGTCCAAGGAAGCAACTGCCAGCACTACGGCCATTAAGGCAGGGAACACCGCGGTCAGCATGCTGGGCAAACCCTACCGCTATGGTGGTTACAACCCTAAGGGCTTCGACTGCAGCGGTCTGGTCTATTACAGCTATTCCCGTGCCGGCATACAGGTACCGCGCAGCTCCGAGGCCCAGCGCAAAGCCGCCCGGCCGGTAGCCTCCAATAATCTGCGCAAGGGCGACCTATTATTTTTTGACCAGAATGGAAAGCGTTCCTCGCACGTCGCCATCTACGTGGGCGATGGCAGCTTCGTGCATGCACCGTCCTCAGGCAAACGCGTACGTATAGACCGCTTACACGATACCTACTGGAAGAAACACTTCGTCGATGCCCGGCGCTTTACCGGAATGTAATTCCCTTGTGTAACCGATTACTCTTGACCACGCTGTTCATGATCCTCTCGGTACTGGGGTCGTATACGCTCGCGGGTGAATACGAAACCCGGATACTCCAGCTACGCCATCGGGACGCCAACGAAGTCATGCCTATCTTGGCCCCATTGCTGCAGGGGGATGGACGCATCACCGGCCGGCAGTACCAACTGTTTGTCCGCACATCGGACAAGAATGTGGCGGAAATCCAACGCGTGCTGAAGGAAATCGACACGCCACTGCGCACCATGCGCATCTCGGTGCGGCATACCGGCAATCAAAACACGACTGTCCGCCAGCGGGAAGTATCAGGACACCAGCGTGTGGGTGATAATACGCGCATCATCGTCGCGCCGACTGCGGGTAGCGGCGGCATGGTAGTGACACGCGCCGGTAAAAACGGCGTGGTGCGGTATCGTACCGAACAAGGCACCAGCATGCGCAGCCAGGACGGCACACAGTTTGTCAGCGTGTTAGAGGGGAAACGCGCTTACATTGCCGTAGGCGTCTCGGTGCCGCAGGTACAAACGTTTTTAGTCTTGGTAGGTGATCGCCTAGCGACGGCCACTGGAGTGACCTACCGCGACGTCTCCACCGGTTTTGAGGTATTGCCGCGGATACGGGGTGATAATAGCGTCGATCTTGAGATAATCCCCCGTGTCGCCTTTCTCGGCGATCGCGATAGTCAAACTATTACTTTCCAAGAATTGAGCACCCACGTGAGCGTTAAACCCGGAGAATGGATCGATCTAGGTGGCATCTTGAGTAATTCTAACCAGGTTAGTCGCACCATACTCGGCGCTAGCAGCGGTGGTTCGGAAGAACAACAGCGCTTTGAGGTGCGGGTCGAATAGCGTGCAACTGGGCAAATTAGGTTTGTAGTTTGTAGGGTGGGCATCGCCCACCAGCATCGCTAGCCGCAGCCATGTGTGGTGGGCGATGCCCACCCTACATCTTACTGCTACTGCGGCGGCTATGCAGCACTATTTAAGGCGTTATGTTTAATAATGCGGAGGTAGTGTCTCGTCCGCTGCGGGCGCTACCGAAGCACCGGCGCGTAACTGCTCCTGGAGTATGGCGATCTGACGCGCAAGTTGATCCATGATTTTCTGTTGGCGGACTATGCACTCGTTGAGTGCCTGCAGGGTCGCCTCTTGATGAGTCAACCGTATCTCCAGATCGATGATATGCGATTCAGTCAGTATGGGGTCTTGCATACTCGGTCACAGGCGCATAGCAGTCTCACACCGGACGGGTGTTGACCAGGGCTATTTCGCTGGAATTGGTGATGCGTGTCTCAGGCACGGCAAATTGTCTATCCACTGTCACCCGTACCGCATCATCCGTCAGTTGTTCCCACTTTCCGCCGCGCAGACGCAACCACGCCAAGAAAGACCGCGCATTACCTACCGTCTCCGGTAAATCTGCTTCTTCCGACGCACGACCCAGCTGATTCACCAAATTGGCAAAATAAAGGATCTTGGCCAAGGTCTAACCTCCGGTAACAACAAAGGGGAGCCGCAATAGCATGGCGCTAGGGGGCAGGGTCAAACATATTCACCACCGTCACGAATGCAGAATAATCGGAATGCATAAATCGCAGACCCACGCCTTCGTCCCCGATATGCATGATTTCGGCCTGGAGCCGGTGCTGGGTGTTTTGCCCATCCACGCGCGCATCGAAACGCACATCCACCGTAGCATTCTGCGGCAGGGATTGGCCACCCGTATCGACGAAGGCACCATCTGGGCTGATATCCCGCGCCCTGCAGCTAAGCAGGACCAAGGAATTGTAATAAAGGGAAACATCCAGATTGGAAGCCACCCGGTTGTTTACGCGACGCTCTCGATTCATGTTTTTACCCTATTTGAACCATCCTTGATTAATTAAGCATCCTTGATATCCATCGCCTACCCAGGAACCCGGCCGCAGGCCGCACGGATTTCCTTCTCCCGCGTGCGGGAGAAGGTGGCCCGCAGGGCCGGATGAGGGACAAGCGTGGCGCCTTATCCTAACTTATCAGGGAGGAAAGTACTATCCACAGGTATTTTCTGCACTGCCTCAATCTAAGTAACGGACCTGCCACGCAAGGTACAGTTGGTACACGTAATCACAATATGCTTCCTTATTGCTGAACTGCCGCGGGTCGATAGCATCGTATACATAATAATTCGCGCGATTGTTGCGGGTGGTCATAAAGTGGCCCATCTTCTGGATAAGGGTATGGGGATCCTGCCATTCAAAATCCTCCTGCGCCTCGTAATGCAGGAACACCGGGAGTATGGGAACGCCGGTGCGCAACGAAATATCGAATGCCCCGTAACGAAATGCCGAGAAGATACGCCGACCCTTGCATCCGCCTTCCGGATAGAGCGCCACGTTATAGCCGGCGCCGAGTTCCGCGATGATGCGCTGGGTCGCTCCGTGACGCGACTCGCGCGATTCGCGCTGCACGAACAGGGTCCCCGCGGCCGCGCTAATGCGTCCGACGAACCACCAATCCTTTACCGCCTCCTTCGCCAGGGAACGCACGTCGAACAAGGCCGGCACACCCACATCCTCGAACGCCGAGGGATGGTTGGCGATGAGAATATAATGCTGCGGCAACGGCTTTTGATTCTTTTGATGCAGGCGCAAGTCCACCCCCAGGGCACGCACGAAAAACCTACACCAGATACGGAAAAGGCGATGGTAAAACGGGCGCACCCAGGAACGCGGCACATAGGTCAAGACATACAAAATCGCCGTGAGCACGGCCAATTCGAGCCAGCACAGCAGCAACCAGATGCTACGGCCTAAAGTGTAAATCATTGATCACTCCCGCAGCACACGCATCACACCGACGGCTTGCGGCCGACGGAGAACAGGGTTTCTACGTTAAGCCATAGGCCTGATTCGGTGACAAGTTCTCCCACTTCTTGCAGATGCTCACGCTGAAAGACATCACGGCTGTGCGGTGCCAACTTATCCAGCATACCGCGCAGGCCGGCGTTGTAGACTATCTCCCACCATTCTGTGGCATCTTTGAGGTGATAGCCGAGCTGCTCGGTCACGACCTCGACGTCGGTCAGCCCGGCTGCGGCCAGGAGTTGGCGGCACTGTGCCGGATCATTCAGCCTGGCGCCGGCGGCGGGATCGGTGACGACATCATGAAGCGCTAAGCGTGCCATAAAAAGATCCAGCATCGGCCGAAACGCCGCCGGACCAAAACTGGTGAAAATAATGTTGCCCCCCGGTTTCAGGACGCGCTTCCATTCGTTCAATCCGGCCTGCATATCGGGCAAAAAGAACAAGGCATACGCGCACGTTACCGAATCGAAATAGCCGGAACGAAAATCCAGGGCCGAGGCATCCATGGTATGTAGATCGATATTGTTAATACCAAACTTGCGTATCTTTTTTTCCGCTTCCGCAAGCATGGCCTCGGCGATGTCTATGCCCACAACCCGCCCGCCAGCGCCCACTGCCTGCGCCGCGGCCAGCGCCACTGCGCCGGTGCCAGTGGCCACATCCAATACTTTTTCACCGGGTTTGGGCTTAAGGCGGGCAACCATCTTATCGGCGCTGTAGGGGAAAAAACGCAGCGCCTGCCGGTCATAGCCCATTGCTACTCGATTAAACACAGCGGCAATGCCTGGTGCCTGCTCCTCGGAAGTGGCATTGGCCATTTAGGTTTATTTCTCCTGATTACTTCTTTGTGGTTACCGCTGGCGGCGATTGCTTGCTGATCCAGTCGGCCATGGCTTTATGGATCGCGGGTAGGGCCGCGCGGGTAGCATCGATTCCCGCCTGCATGCTGCGCTTTTTCTGGGTGAAGTCCATCATGCCTACCCCGCTTACGTCCGGTGTAATGAGGACATCGGCGTTATGCTTCCGTAGTCCGACATTCACCTTGAACATGATACTCACCGCTTGCATCGTGACATCGACCAAATTGGTGATATTGTAATTGGCGACATTCTCGCTGATATCCACGGCTATCACTATATCCGCGCCACGTAATCGCGCCACCTCGATGGGAATATTGTCGATCACCCCACCATCCACCAGTAACCGGCCCTGGTGCGCAACCGGCTGAAAAATACCGGGGATAGCGCAACTGGCGCGCACCGCCCGCGCCAGGGAACCGCGATCGAGCATTACCCGCGTGCCGCGATTGAGATCGGTCGCCACCGCAACAAAGGGGATGCGCAAATCCTCGATATTCGCCGCCGCCACCTTGGTGCGCATGAATTCTTCCAGCTTGTCGCCCTTTACCGGCCCCATGGACGCCGACATGAAGGTGTAATCGAAAAGGTCGTCCTTCTGTAGGGAAAAGGCAGTCCATTCCAGCTCGAAACTATTGGCATCATGGGCATAAATGGCACCGATAAGACTACCGACACTGGTGCCCACCACCAGATCGATGGGGATTTTTTCCTGTTCCAAGGCACGAATGACGCCCACATGGGCGAAGCCCCGGGCCGCGCCGCCACCCAGCACCAGCGCCACCCGGGGTTGTTGCACTACCGGGGGCAAAGCCATGGGCAATGGCGCCATCGACGGCGACGTAACACAGCCTGCCAAACCGGTTAGGACGGTCATCACAGCAAAGCGGGAAATAAACAGCAAGGAGCGCATGGATATCCAGCTAGTATTCTTCTGGAAATATACTAACATTTTGATTGGTAGAGGTCTTTCGCTAATATCCAAGATATTGCTGGTAGACCTTTCGATGCACTCACTTTGTAATTGGGCATTCCCATTGTGCCCGCATGGCGTGATCCTTGCCGGTATTGCCAGGGTCGTTAGATTTCCAAGCACCTAATTAATCAACAAACTGTCACTCATGGGGGAGTATTTAAGAAATGTGTAGAATTGCCTTGTTGTTGCTTAGCCTACTGGTATTCACGCCGGCCCTTACCGCCAACGAGACTGGGGACGTGCAGAACCGGATATTTAGCTATTTCCTTAATCGGGCGAATGAAGGTGACATGAGTTCGCAGTTTATTATCGGATCGCGTTATGAAAATGGCACCGGCGTTGAGCGCGATCTGGACAAAGCATACCAATGGTATGCCAAGGCTGCAGCGCAGGGACATCCGTTAGCGCTACAAAAAATGGAAGACCGAACAAATCCTGGCGCCAAGGTGGAAAAAGCCAAAGAAGAGGACCTACAACAACAAGCGAAAGAAGCACGCGTGAAGGAACAAGCGGCACAAGCCGCACAATCGGCCCAGGCAGCCAAGGCGCGCGAACAGGGGCTACGGGAACAAGCCGCGAAAACCGCGCGCGAACAGACGTTACGCGAGCAGGCGGCAAAAGCAGCGCGGGAGCAAGCCGCAAAAGCAGCGCAGGCCGTCGTTAAAATAAACCCCGAGCCCATACCCGTAGCCAAAGTCGTCACCAGCGAACCGTCCGAAGTCGTCATTAATGCCATGGATATCATCCTGAAGGGGTCCTGGAAACGAAATCAGAGTCCGGCGGAGTATTTGCCTTCGGCAAAGACATCATGCCTGCAGGCCGGGGACGGCGAAGTGGTATGTTTTTCCCAGGAACTTCACAGGACAGTAGGTAATTCGGCCTTGGTATACACCGCCAAAGCTACCTTGAGCAACTTTGCTAAAAACGGTGAGTTTACCGTTAACTACGTCTACAACGTGGTTGATATCGATACCGCAAAAAATCCTGCGCCCAATCAAGACAAAGATGGCGCTGCCGATATCGCGGCCAAGCTTGGCTGGCAAGAGCCGGGGCGCAATCTCGACTGCAAAGCAGTCAACGAGAAGGCTATTACTTGCGTCAAAGATAAAAAATATACCTTGCATTTTGTGCGGTAGATCAACGATGTTTGCATCGGCACAAGACAACCCCTAAATTTGAATTTGCCCCGCTCTTTATCACAAGGGCCAGACAACCGGAACCGATTATGCAAAGAATTCGTGTATTCCTTGTTTTGCCGCCCCTGGTGCTGGCAGCGATGCTTGCGTTCACACCTCTCAGTGTCCACGCCCAGGAGCCGGACGCAGTGCAAGAAAGGCTTTTCAAAGTTCAATTGTTTCTGGCAAAAGGGGGTGATCCCGAAGGCCAGTATTACCTCGCCGAAATGTATGAAAAGGGTTTAGGCACCCCTCAGAACATGAACGAAGCCTTGAATTGGTACAAGAAATCCGCGGACCTGGGCAACAGTAAGGCGATTGAAAAGGTGGCCAATTGGGAGAAAAATCAGATAGAGGCACGCAAGGCCACAGAGCGCGCCGAGGCCGAAGCCCGGGCCGCTGACATCGCGAAAGAAAAACAATTAAAAGAGAAACAATTAGCGGAAACCGCCGCCAAGGCACAAGCCGCCAAGGCCGCGGAAATAGCAAAGGCCCGGCAACAAGCAGAGGTCGAAGCGGCCACTAAAGCCAAGGCCAAGCAGTTGGCAGAGGCGGAAGCGGCCAAGGCCGCGGAAATAGCAAAGGCCCGGCAACAAGCAGAGGCCGAAGCGGCCGCCAAACTCAAAACCAAGATCAAAGCCGCGGAGGTCGGCAAACCCGCCACTGAATCTATACCTGTCAAAGCACACGAACCGTCGGCTACTCCGGTGCAGGCCGCCGGTAAAACAGAGAAGGACAAGAGCAAGGTCGAATTTACCGCTAACCCTTGTAAAGGTCCGCAGGCAAAATTTCTCTCTACCTGCCAGTAACGCACGCGCCTACTTTACACTGACCCCAACAAAAATCCGGCCGCGGCCGGATTTTTGTTGGCAGCTAATCAGGGTAGTATCAGCAGCACCTTGACCGATTTGTCCAGCACCTTGCCATCCACATAGCCCAGGCCCTCTGGATTCTTCGCAACCCACGCCTTGACACTATCGTCGTCGCCTAAGTCCTGAGGCGGCTGTGCCTTGCCGGTGAACAGCAACTTGGACCAATGGGCCTTAACGGCTATCTCGTCTTTATCCGTCACCGTTTTGTAGAACTTGTTGCGGATAGCGCTGCCTTGGCGCTGGTCCACCGGCGTCACCGGTTTACCATCGGAAAACTCTCGGGTCTTGCCCAGGTAAATTCTGGCCAACTGCTCCTGGCTGATCCCCGCCAGGGAGTTACTAGGATGGGCGATAACCGCCATACCTCCCTGGACCGTGGCGGTTGTACCCAGGAAAACGGCCAGCACAACGCCACGAAATATACTTTTTTGAAACATACGCATGTCTTGGCTCCTAGAACACTACATCTATCGCGACGCCATAGATCATGGCCTTGTTGTCTTCTGGCACGCCTATGAGCAAACCGCGCGTCCCTACGCCCGGAGCACTCTCTTCCGGCTTGATCTGCTGGGCCTCGAGCTTAAGCGCCGCACCCGCACCCAACTCGTAGCGCAGACCTACGGTGACCGAGGTCTGCATAACCGGTATACCCAAGTCCCCCGTTTGCGCATTCTTGTCCAGCTTGGCATAGGTCACGTTGGGTAGGAACTGGCCGATGCGGTAACCTGCAGTGGTATAAAAGCCTTTCTGGTTAGGGAAGGCGCGGTTAGCAAAACCCTTAATCTCACGCTGGAAATACTCGCCGTAAAGCACCACATTGTGCCAGTCCAGGGTGCCTCCAGCGCTGCTGAAGGTCACGTCGTCTTCACGTACACCGAAAGCTGGTGCGCTCACCAAAGTTTGTAGGTAACCAGCGCGCACGGTAAACACATCCGTGCCTACGCTTAAATTAATGCCCGCCATACGGTCGGCAGCGAAATCGGCATACACCACATCACCGTAGGAACGTGGCACCACAAAGTACGGCACTAAAGTCGGCACACCGGGAACCACTTCTTGCGGCACCAAGGCCTGCGCCCCTTGACTGGTTCCGTAGTAAGGCTGGAATAAAAAGGTAAAGTCGCCCACGTTCATGCGCAACAGCATGTCAACGCCATTCATCGTGGAGATGGGGTTGGAGCTGTACACTTCCTGGGGCGGACGTATCCAAGGATAGGCATAACCCACTTCGATGTAATCCGAAATCAAAAAGGTAGTGAGCTTTACCTTGCCGCCACGTAGCGCCAAAGGGTCGTTGACGTGGTAGGTAACGAATGCCCAATCGGCCTTCATGCTGTAGTTGTCTTCCCGCCCGCGGGCAAGCAATTGTCCGGTCACGTCTACTTTCGGGTTGACCTTGGCCGATATTTG
>JANOTM010000149.1:0-3751 GCA_031416355.1 Gammaproteobacteria bacterium | reverse complement strand
GCTCATGAGCTCGCGTATGGCGCTCAAGATGCTCGCAATCGCCTGGTCGTGGGTCCCTAGCCTACGTTCGAGGGCATCGAGCTTGCGCGCGAGTTCCTTGTTCGAGGTTAATACCGCGCGCAACCTGACAAATGCCCGCATGATCTCGATGTTGACAGCGATCGCCCGCGGGCTCTTTAACACTGAAGAGAGCATTGCCACGCCTTGTTCGGTGAAGGCGTATGGCGTGTAGCGGCGCCCGCCCCAGCTTGAGGTCACAGATTGTGACCTCAAGTCCCCGAACTCTTCCGCGGAGAGCTGGAACATAAAATCCTCCGGAAACCGCTCCAGGTTGCGCTTGACAGCCTGCACCAAGACCTTGGTCGGTACGCCATAGAGTGTGGCGAGATCGGCGTCAAGCAGCACCTTGTGCCCGCGCAGCCGGACAATAGATTGGGCGATGGTCGCAGCCACGATCACCGGCTTTTTATTCCGCGGCATTCTTCCTCCAGTGTTAAGCCATTCAACGTATCGATGCGAAAGATCCGCTAGAACGTTGGTTTCGTTTATTTTAGCGAAAACTCGGCTGAGGCACATCCATTTTATTGCTGAAAAAGCAATTTTATCCATGTGTTATAACACTATATTTGGTGTATTATGTCGCCTATCTAATCCCATAGAGCACGCGTTGTTTCAGGCACAACAGGCCGGTGGGTGAGCGTGGCGGTGTTTTGCCAGGCCATGGATGCCCGAAGCGTAGCAGGTGGACACTGCCCACCCGGTCGAAGCGACCCTACAAATATTGCCCTTACTGGGTCTACCCGAAGAAGACATCGGATCAAAATACCAAGGCCTGGGGTGCACAAACAATCAGAGTAAGGCGGACGCGGGGTTTGAGGGGCTGCACACGCGAAGTTCCGGCTGCATTTTTATCCGCCTACGCGTAAAATGCGCTCACTTACCCGTCCGACACAGAAAGAAGGAAGCCGATTGAAACACCACCTCGCCGACCTATTAGGCCAGGCCATTGCCCGCCTGGCGCAGGAAGGCTTGCTACCGCCCGATCTACACCCCGCCATCGAGTTGGAGCGCACGCGCCAGAAAGAGCATGGCGACTTCGCTTGTAACATCGCGCTCACCCTGGCGCGCGCCGCCAAGATCAAGCCGCGGGATCTTGCTGCGGCCATCGTCGCGGCCGTGCCGGCGTCGGACCGCGTTGCTAAGATCGAGATTGCCGGTCCCGGGTTCATTAATTTCTTTCTGACCAGCGGCGCTTATCAGAGCCTCGTGGCGCAGATACTGGAGGCCGGCGCGGCCTATGGCCGCAGCCAAGTCGGCGCTGGTCGCCGGGTGCAAGTGGAGTTCGTTTCCGCCAATCCCACCGGCCCGTTGCACGTGGGCCATGGACGCGGCGCGGCCTATGGTGCGGCCGTGGCCGACCTGTTGGCGGCGGCGGGCTTTAAGGTATACCGCGAATACTACGTGAACGACGCCGGGCGCCAGATGGACATCCTCGCTACCTCGGTGTGGTTGCGCTATCTGGAGCTCGCCGGCGTCAGCCTGGCCTTTCCGTCCAACGGCTATAAGGGCGATTACGTCTACGATATCGCTGCCACTTTGCACCGGGAAAACGCCGATGCCTACCGGCATACCGCCGCGGCGATCTTCCAAGGCATTCCCCCAGACGAACCCCAGGGAGGCGACAAAGAAACCCATATCGACGCCGTCATCGAACGCTGTCAGACCCTGCTTGGACCGGTGAATTATCGTAAGGTTTTCGATCTCGGTCTGAACGTGATTTTGGCCGACATCCGCCAGGACCTGGAGGAGTTCGGTGTGGTCTACGATGCGTGGTTTTCGGAACGCTCGCTCGCCGATTCCGGAAAAGTAGAGAGCGCCCTGGCGCGCCTTAAAAAGAGCGGCCATATGTATGAAAAAGACGGCGCCTGGTGGTTCCGCTCCACCGACTACGGCGATGAGAAAGACCGCGTGGTGGTGCGCGACAACGGCCAGAAAACCTATTTCGCCTCGGACATCGCCTATCACACGGACAAACTGGCGCGCGGCTTCGACCAAGTAATCGACGTGTGGGGCGCGGACCACCACGGCTATGTGCCACGGGTAAAGGCCGCGCTATCGGCCATGGGTGACGATGCCGCCAAGCTCGACGTACTGCTGGTGCAGTTCGCCATCCTTTACCGCGGTGGCGCCAAGGCCCAGATGTCCACCCGCAGCGGCGAGTTCGTCACCCTGCGCGAACTGCGCGACGAGGTCGGCAACGACGCGGCGCGTTTTTTTTACGTGTTGCGCAAGTGCGAACAGCACATGGACTTCGACCTCGACCTGGCCAAGTCCCAGAGCAACGACAACCCAGTCTACTATCTGCAATACGCGCATGCACGTATCTGCAGCGTGCTGCGCCTGGCGGATGAAAAAGGCATGGCGCGCGATCGTGCCCTGGGTATGAGTAATCTTGCCTTGCTCACCGAGATGCAAGAACTGGCGCTGCTCGCCACCCTGGCGCGTTATCCCGAGATCATCGAGTCCGCGGCCTTGGGCCATGAACCCCATCAGGTCGCGTACTATTTGCGCGAGGTGGCCACCGACTTCCATACCTATTACAGCCACCACACCTTTCTGGTGGAAGAAGCGGGTCTGCGCAATGCGCGCCTCAACCTGATCGACGCCACACGTCAAGTGTTGGCCAACGGTCTCGGCCTGCTGGGCGTGTCGGCGCCGGAGCGCATGTAACGCCATGGCCACCCGCCGCAACACCCGCTCCGGCGCACGCCGCGGCAAAACTACTCTCCCAGTATGGGCAGTGCTGCTCATAGGCCTAAGCCTAGGTGCCTTGCTCATGTGGGGCGGGCAGCGTTTTTTATTTCACGGCGGCCGGCCCATGAGCGGTATCGCCGGCCTGTTCTCTGGTTCCAAATCCGAAGACAAGCGCCCCACACTCAAAGCACCCGTGGCTTCGGCCCCGGCCAAACCCCATTTCGATTTCTATACCATACTGCCGGAAATCGAAAGCGTGATCCCAGACCGGCCGGACAAAGGCGCGAAACCTACCAAGAAGACCGTCCTGGCCAAAACCGACCCGAGAGAAGAATCAGAATCGCGCGACAGCGTGGTATATGTGCTGCAAGCGGCGTCGTATGCCAACCTCGAAGACGCCGACCGGCTCAAGGCCAAACTCGTGCTCAACGGATTGGATACCCACATCGAGAAAATATCCATCGAAGGCAAGGGCCAATACTTTCGCGTGCGCCTCGGGCCCTATGCGCGCCTGGACGATCTGGACGCGGCCAACCAGAAACTTGCCCAGCAAGGTATCAAGGCCATGCGGTTGAGGGTGAAGAAGGCGCCAGCGGGCGGATAAATGCGAGATCAAGTCGCGATCGAAATACAGCGTTGCACAGGCTTATGGGGGAATGGCTGCGAGTGGGGTTACGCTAGGCACGCCTAGATAGCGCCCACCGACTCAATCTTCCAAATAGGTATAACCGTTCAGACCGTCACGCAAGGTATCCAGATATTTCTCGCGCTGGGCGCCATCCAGGTCCGGGGCCGCGTCGATCTTGCGCCGGTAAGCGGCGAGCAAATCCTCGGCGTCGAAGTTCACATAACGCAGCACACTGTCCACAGTGTCGCCACGACGGATTTGCGCTAGATGGTAACCGCCGTCCGGTGCCGGTTCGACCTGTACCGAATCGGTGTCACCAAAAAGATTATGCATGTCGCCGAGAATTTCTTGGTAGGCACCCACCATGAA
>JANOTM010000148.1:0-7921 GCA_031416355.1 Gammaproteobacteria bacterium | reverse complement strand
ATTTTCCCCCAGCACCTCCTTTTCGATGTCTTCCAACCGGGTGTGACGTACGTCCTTGCCCTTGACCAGGTAAATGACGTACTCGCAAATATTGCTGGCGTGATCGCCTATGCGCTCCAAAGCGCGCGCCGCCCACATGACGTTGAGCATGCGCGTTATGGTGCGCGGGTCTTCCATCATGAAGGTAATCATCTGGCGCATCACGCCTTCGTATTCCTTGTCCACCAGCGTGTCCTCGCGTGCTACACGCAGGGCGGCGACGGTGTCGAGACGCGCGAACGCGTCGAGGGCGTCGTGTACCATCTGGCGCACGTGGTTGCCCAGGGCCTGGATTTCGATGTAGTTATTCTTCGGCCGTTCTTCGGTCGCCAGGCGTACGGCCATGCGCGCGATCTTTTCGGCTTCATCGCCTATGCGTTCCAGGTCGGTGATGGTCTTGATTACCGCCACCACCAGCCGCAGGTCGCCGGCGGCTGGTTGGCGCCGGGCAATAATCTGATTGCATTCCTCGTCTATGGTCACCTCGAGTTTGTTGACCTTGTAGTCGTTGGTGACCACCTCTTCCGCCAGGGCGATGTCACCCTTGGCCAGGGCGATGATAGCCTGATCGATCTGTTGCTCCACCAGGCCACCCATTTGCAGCACCCGGGTGCGGATGTCCTCGAGTTCGGAATTGAACTGGCGTGAGATATGCGTGTGTATCGGTTCCATAATGCTCTCCGTAATTTTCGCAAGCCGTCTTTTACTTTAGCCCGGCTTTCAGCCCAGGGTACAATATAGCCTATTGCCCCGTTCGCCGGCACAGACACACATTCAGTGTGTCTGTGAATACTCCGGCTTTCAGCCCAGGGTGCAACAAAAATCAGTTGCACCCGTTCGCCGGCACAGACACACATTCAGTGTGTCTGTGAATACTCCGGCTCACCCATAACGACCTGTGATGTAGTCTTCGGTTTGTTTCTTGGCGGGATTGGTGAAGATGGTGTTGGTGGCGCCGAACTCGACCATTTCCCCCAGGTACATAAAGGCAGTATAGTCCGAGACGCGCGCCGCCTGTTGCATATTGTGGGTCACAATGACGATGGTGTAATTCTGTTTGAGTTCGTATATCAGTTCTTCGATCTTGAGGGTCGAGATCGGATCCAGGGCCGAGGCTGGCTCGTCCAGGAGCAGGACCTCGGGTTTGACGGCGATGGCGCGGGCGATACACAGACGCTGCTGTTGGCCGCCGGACAGGCTCATGCCGCTTTGTTTAAGTTTGTCTTTCACCTCGTCCCACAGGGCCGCCTGGCGCAGCGCCCATTCCACCCGGTCGTCCATGGCCGAGCGCCCGAGTTTTTCGTATAGGCGCACGCCGAAGGCGATGTTCTCGTATATCGTCATGGGGAACGGCGTGGGTTTCTGGAACACCATGCCGATCTGGGCGCGCAGGCGATATAGGTCCATGCGCGGCGACAGGATATCTTTGCCCTCCAGCAATATCTCGCCGGTGGCGCGCTGGTCCGGGTACAGCTCATACATACGGTTAAAGGTGCGCAACAGCGTGGACTTGCCGCAACCCGATGGCCCGATAAAGGCCGTTACCCGGTTGGTGGCAATTTCCAGGTTGATGTTTTTAAGCGCGGTGTATTTGCCGTAGAAGAATTCCAGATTGCGCACCTGGATCTTACTGGCCGTCTGATTTGTCGTCGACATATTCATGATTCCATCCGAACATTGCGAAGGAGCGTACGTGCCACGATGCTCAAGGCCAATACGCTTACGGTGATGAGCAAGGCCCCGGCCCAGGCCAGGGCATGCCACTCATCATACGGACTCATGGCAAACTGGAAAATTACCACCGGCAGATTGGCCATGGGCTTGTCGATGTCGGTGCTCCAGAACTGATTATTGAGGGCGGTGAACAGCAGCGGCGCGGTTTCGCCCGCAATGCGTGCTACGCCCAACAACACACCGGTCAATACGCCGCTCAGGGCGGCGCGATAGGCAATCAGGGTAATGACCTTCCAGCGCGGTGCGCCCAACGCCAGCGCCGCCTCGCGCAGGGTGTTGGGCACCAGGCGCAGCATTTCCTCGGTGGTGCGTATGACCACCGGCAGAAGAATGATGGACAGCGCCAGGGCACCGGCGAGGCCGGAGAAGTGGCGGGTCGTGACCACCACCAATTCATAAACGAAAAGCCCTATGATGATGGACGGCGCGCTCAAGAGTATGTCGTTGATAAAACGGATGATGGAGGCGATGGCCTTTTTACGCCCGTATTCCGCGAGCCAAGTGCCGGCCAAGATGCCCACAGGCGTGCCGATGAGCGTAGCAAGGCCCACCATGATCAGGCTGCCGACGATGGCGTTGGCCAGGCCACCCACGTTACCCGGCGCCGGTGTGTTCTGCGTGAACAGGTTCCAGTCTATGGCTGAGACGCCGTAGCTCAAGGTGGTCCACAGTATCCATGTGAGCCAGAACAGGCCAAAGACTGTGGCCAGCATCGAGCCGGTGAGGTTGAAAATGTTGACGCCGCGACGCCGCAGGTAGCGCCAATCCATAGGGGTACGCATTTTCTTTTTCCGTGTCCCCAGGTTCAGTGGCGGTTGCCGGTGCTGAATTCCAGCCGCAGCAGCAGCAGTTTGGCCAGCGCCAGTACTACAAAGGTTATCAGAAACAGCACCAAGCCGAGGGCAATGAGCGAGGAGGTATGCACCACACCCACCGCCTCGGTGAATTCATTGGCCAAAGTTGAGGCGATGGAGTTGCCCGGTTCGAATAGGCCGATATTCAGACGATGGGTATTACCGATGACGAAGGTGACCGCCATGGTTTCACCCAGGGCCCGTCCCAGACCCAGGAAAATGCCGCCGGTGACCGCCACACGTGTGTGTGGCAGCACCACGTGCCGCACCACTTCCCAGGTCGTGGCACCTATGGCGTAGGCCGATTCCTTGACGAACTTGGGTGTAGTGAGAAACACATCGCGCATAATGGCGCTGATAAAGGGAATGATCATGATGCCGAGAATGATGCCCGCCGGCAGCATGCCTATGCCTATGGGCGGCCCTTGAAACAACGGTCCTATGACGGCCCAGTCGCCAAAAGCATTCTGCAGCCACGGCTGCACGTATTGCGACAGCATCGGCGCGAACACAAACAGACCCCACATGCCGTAGATAATACTGGGGATGGCGGCCAGCAGCTCCACCGCCGTGCCTATGGGGCGCCGCAGCCAATTGGGTGCGACTTCCGTGAGGAAAATGGCGATACCGAGGCTGATGGGAACAGCGATGAGCAAGGCGATAAGGGAGCTGACCAAGGTGCCATAGATAGGCGTCAGCGCCCCAAACTCTTCCGTGACCGGGTTCCAGGAATCCGTGATAAGAAAGCCGAAGCCGAAGGTCTTAAGGGCCTCCCAGCCACCGATGAACAGCGAAATGAGTATGCCCGCCAGCAATACCAGTACCAGGCCGGCAAAGCTGGCCGTGACCAGGTAAAAGGTTTTGTCCATCCATTGCTGGTGTTTCGGGGCACCATTCGCGGAATGATTGTTCAAGCTACTCCTACCTGAAAACGGGCAACGGGGTCCCAAGGGACCCCGTTGCTGCTGTATTTAAATCAAACTGTGAGTGAGGGGGCCATTCCATAATTCTGGCTATTTCTGGATCATACCATCGGTCCATACTGGATTACCCTTGGCGTCCTTGATTTCCTTTTTCCAGGTGTCTTCCACCAACTGCACCACGCTGGCGGGCATGGGGACATAATCCAGGTTTTCCGCCATTTTATCGCCTTTGCGATAGGCCCAGTCGAAGAATTTCAGCACTTCTTTGGCGTTTTCCGGTTTTTCCTGATTTTTGTATACCAGGATGAATGTCGCACCGGTAATGGGCCAGCTGTTGGCGCCGGGCTGGTCAGTTAGCATAAGGTTGAAACCGGGGGTGTGGGCCCAGTCGGCATTGGCAGCGGCGGCCTTGAAGGAATCGCTATCCGGCTTTACGAACTTGCCGGCCTGGTTTTGCATCATGGCGTAGGTCATCTTGTTTTGCAGGGCATAGGCGTATTCCACGTAACCGATGGCGCCTTTGATGCGCTGCACATAGGAGGCGACGCCTTCATTGCCTTTGCCACCCACGCCCGTAGGCCAGGCGACGGACTTGTCATTGCCGACTTTTTCTTTCCATTCGGGGCTGAGCTTGGCGAGATAATGGGTAAAGATAAAGGTCGTGCCGGAACCGTCGGAACGGCCCACCACGGTGATCTTCTCTTTTGGCAGTTTCACATCCGGGTTCAGTTTAACCAGGGCAGGGTCATTCCATAAGGTGATTTTGCCGAGAAAAATATCGGCCAGCACCGGGCCGGTGAGCTTCAGTTCGCCGGGCTTAATGCCCGACACATTGAGTACCGGCACTACGCCACCCATGACCATGGGGAACTGGATAAGGCCGATTTTATTGAGCTCGTCCACGGACAAGGGGGCATCGGATGCGCCGAAGTCCACGGTCTTGGCGGTGATCTGCTTGATGCCGCCGCCGGAACCGATAGATTGATAATTCATACTGACCCCGGTCTCGGTCTTATAGGCATCGGCCCATTTGGCGTAGACGGGGTAAGGGAAGGTGGCGCCGGCGCCAGTAATGTCCACCGCCTGCACCAAGCTAGCCCATAGGCCGAGGGTAGCCACGCTACCCGTAATAAAGTATCGCTTCAGCTTGCTGAAATTGCTCATCATTTGAGGTGTCTCCACGGAAGTTATTGAGGGTGTTTCAGACAGCGCCCATGATCGCTTGATCGTATGACAATTTGATGACAAATCATGACAGTTTGATGAATCGCGGTCATTCAGTAAAAGACAATGGCTAATCCGCCTTAGGACAGAAAACCGGGGCAAAGCCCCCGCCGGGGGTGCGGAAGTTGGTGGTCTGCCCCTGGTAAAGGCGCGAGGTGAGCAGCTGTATACGCCCGGCGTAGACGTAATTGCGTAAATCGAGCTTCAAATCCACCGCCGCTTCCGCCACTCGTAACCGTCGTTGACTCGGCGCCACCAAGGCCTGGGCCACGTAGACGCCCTGGAGGATATCCTTCCACACTTTTTGTGTAAGCTTGTCGCCACGATAGGCGGCCTTGCTGGCGTAACCCGCGGCCGGTTTAAAAAACAGTTGCTTGCGTTCTGCCCACAGGGCATCGGCATGGGCCGGTTCCACCCTGCGCGTGCGCGGGATACCGGCAAGCAAGGTGGCAATCACCGTCGCCGGCACTCGCCACGTGCCCAGTAGATCGGCATCGGTGAGCGCCACCAGATTGCGCTTGTCCGCATATAGGGCGTGGGCCCGTGGGTGCGGTGTTAGTACTACTTGATGGTGCAGATAGGCCTCCAGCAGGGCCGCGTGGGCCGGATCGCTCAGGGCGAAATCCGTCAGGCGATTGTAAACCAGGTCGATGTTCAGGTCGCGATAGCGCAGGGCACCGTTGCACAGGCGAAGTTCACGGGCATCGGCGACAACGCATTCCACACCCTGGCGCCGGAACAATTGCTGGAACAACAGGAATTCCGGATAGAGGTATTGCTCCCGCGGCGCGTCATCGACGATGGCGATGGCGCGCAGCGGCCGGCCGGCGTGCAGCGTATTCCATTCCTGCATGAACATCTGGAAAAACGCCTGCTCCATGGCCTCCAGGTCCACCGGTCCCACCACCATGTCTTCCATTTCCTTGCAGCACGCGCGCTGGGTACGGGCCAACACGGTATTAAGCAAGGCGCCACCGGCGTTGGTATTGATTTCTATGAGCTGCGGTCCCTCGGGACCAAGATGAAAGTCATAGCCCAGAAACACGCCGGGCGTACCGGGATCGAAGGCGGCGCTGGCCGGCGCCCACGCCAACACGTGCTCACGATAGGCCGGCAAGGCGCAAACGCTTTCGACGGCGGCGATTACCTCGGCCATGCGGTGCGTGTGTGCCAGGGAAACGAATACCGCCGACGATGAAAACAGATGCGGACGGTCTACGGTGATCGAACGGTACAGCGCTTCGTCAGGCATTAAGGTTGCCAGTTCCCGCCGTAGCGCCAGGGGGTCGACGCTGATGCACTGGCACGCATAGTTGAGAATTTCGGCGCGCGACTTACCAGCGGCAATAATGGAGGGAGAATTATTCACGTAGTCGGCCTTAATGATGCAGTCAGACAATAAGACGGGTGCATGTCGGGGTGCTTCACCATAAAACATATACCTAAAGAACGTATATCTAGCAGGATGATACGACGTGAGAAAGATGATTTCCTTGCCACTTAAGCATTATGCGCGGCGCAGCGGCCGTGCGCTAGCCCAGAATGTGGCGCTGATCGGTGGTTGTTCCGCTCTACGTGGGCGTGTGTTGCGACGTGCGATGCGGATGATTGCGCAGAAAAAAGGCCCTCCGAGGAGGGCCGAATTGCTTAAGGAGCCTTTTTAAGAGAGCGGCAATATCGCCATTCCCTGTTTTGCGATTAGAAGTAAATCTGGGACTGGATCTGATACACGTCACGCTCGGTGGCGGGTCTGGTGCCCGTGAGATTGCCTGGGCCGAACTCGCTCTGGACCCAGTTCACACCGAGTTTCATGCTGTGGCCTTTAAAGTACCAGTTAAAGCCCAGGGTCGTGTAGGTGTCTTCCCGGTCGGTGGCGGCATTTTTGTTGCGGTCATAGACTTCGAAGCGCGCCACTGGCTCGATATTTACACCGGGAATCAAGTAGCCGACCTGGGTGTACCAGCCCTGGGGTTCGACGTCGGCGGCCAAGGTCTGGTCCACGCTCCACTGATTGAGTTCGGCCTGGGCGGTAAAGCCGCCCACATGCAGGGAGAAGTCCGCGCCCAGCAGGGTACGGTCGGTCTCGACCGCGCTGCCGAAGGCCTTGAGGCCTTGCTGGGTGCCCGCGTGCACGCCCAAGCTCATGTGTTTGTCTTTGCCCAGATGCGCGTCGGATTTACTCTTCTCAACCCAACCAGGGGGCGAAAACTCGAGGCGGCCGATATAGGCCGGATCGCCCTCGGGATTGGTGAGGGCGGTGCCGGCCTGGTTGCTGTCGCTGCCGTCGGCGATCGCCACCAAATAGCTGAAGATGCCATCGGCGATTTTGCCGTGCAGCATGAGTTCGGTCTGCTCATAGTCGCCGAACAGTTTCTTGCCGTCCTCGGTGGACACCGGGCGTTCCACCAGCAGCTGCTTGGACGAAGACGTGAGGCTCACGCGTGACAGCGGCAGCTTGAACTGGCCGAACAGCAGGCTGGCGGCGTCCGCGAATTTGTAATCGAAATAGGCATAGTGCACACCGAAGGTGCTATTGGCATTGACCCCGGTGGTCGAATTGCGCTGGTCGTCTTTGTCGGCGGCGAGGGTTAGATTGTATTTGAGGTTTTTGACCATGTTGCCGGTGAGTTCGAGGCGGATACGGCGCACATACAGGTCAGTCTCGGAAATATACTCGCCGCTCGGGGCATCCTTCATGAGGTCGCCTATATCCAGGCGCGGTTGCAGGCGCACGCGCACATTGAGGTCGGCCTCGTCGTTGATCTTGACGGTGGCGCCCTTGGTCTCGTCGCCGAGGGCGAACTCAGCGTGTGCAGGCAAGGCCAAAGTGGCCGCGGCTACTGCGGCGGCCAGAATTTTGATTGACATGTGTTTGTTCATCAAGCGCTCCTGTGAAATATGTCGTTAACATTTAATTAAATCGGGCCGTTAACGGCCCGGTCGCGTCGCGCGCATGACAATGATGAGTACGTTGTATGTCTTTTTAATTACTTTTATATGACACTTTGATGACGTACACAAGAGGGCGAAAACGGAAACACCTAACGGGTCAAGCCAGCACCCGTAACGGCGGGATACTGCGCACCACGCGCGCCGATGGAAACACGCAGATGAAGGTACTGCCCTTGCCGAGCTCGCTTTCGATGA
>JANOTM010000147.1:0-24115 GCA_031416355.1 Gammaproteobacteria bacterium | reverse complement strand
GCAGGGCGACAAGCTGCGCAGCACCTGGTACGTGCTCAATATTTTTGGATCTAAGCAGGCGGAATTGTGGCTCATAAAATTGATCCTGCTGCTGTTGGATTTATTTGTGGCATTTTTCAGTTTCTCTATGTCCATACGCGTGTTTAATCACGTGGGCTATATGATCAACGTTCCCGTGGCCATGGATCGAAAGGCCATTTCGCCGCAACACGTGGCGATCCACCTCAACCGCGCCGGCAGCTTCTACAGTACCGGTATGCGCGCCTATTATTTTTTCGTGCCGCTGGCGTTCTGGTTGTTCGGTCCGCAGTTCATGCTCGCGGCCACCGCTGGATTGATCGTGGTTTTATATAAGATCGATCGCGCCCCCAAGATACTCGAACAAGATTATACCTAGTCCAGAAGCCGACCCACCACCGGCCTCTGCCTATGGAATTGACGCACCTGCTCCAGGGCCTTTATGTGTGTGTTATTCATTAAGGGTTTCGCCCGCGGTTGCTTTCCGTATCAAGGTTACGGCTAGACCTAATGGAAAGCAGCCTCTATGCTACCTGTATAGGATAGGGTAAGGGGATGGTATGCAAGGCACTGCGGGAGTATGGCATCATGGCGCTGGGTAAGCTGCTGTATGTAGTTATCGTCTTCTTCACTACCGTATCCGTGCAGGCTGCCGATGGCCGGCCGCGATATACCTTCGGCATAGTCCCACAGCAGTCTTCCGGCGAGCTGGTGCGCGCATGGGTGCCGATCTTGAACTATCTCGGCGACAAGAGCGGGGTCGTTTTCGATTTCGCTACCGCCAAGGATATCCCTGCGTTTGGGCAGCGCGCCGTAAAGGGCGAGTATGATTTTGTTTATCTAGACCCATATCTCTACACGGTGGCGCACCGCGCGGCGGCCGGATACAAGGCCTTTGCTAAGGAACGGGATAAAAAGCTCAAGGGCATTATCGTCGTGCGTCGCGACAGCCCCTATCAGACCTTACGCGATCTGAACGATGCTACCCTTGCTTTTCCTGCGGCGGCGGCGTTTGCGGCCACTGTTCTTCCGCGGGCGCATTTCGAGAGCGAGGGCATAAAGATCGAATCCAGATACGTTACCTCCCACGAATCGGTATACCTGACGGTGGCAAAGGGGGTTTACCCGGCCGGGGGAGGGGCAGTACGAACCTTCGACACCATGCCGGCGGCAACCCGCGACCAGTTGCGGGTTCTGTGGACGACGCCTGGCTACACGCCCCATCCGTTCGCTGCCCATAGGCGAGTACCTAAGGCCGTGGTCGAACGATTACAGGCAGCCATGGTCGCTATGGATCAAGACCCCCGAGGCAAGCTGTTGTTGGGTAAAATCGCCTTTTCAAACGGCATAAGCGCCGCGCATGACGCGGAATATAACGATACGCGCGCGCTCAAGATCACTATTTTGGATCACCTCATCAAGTAAAAGAATCGCCGTCCCGTGTCGTTGGCAGGCCAACTATTCAACATGGATTCCTAACACACCTGTGTCATTCCGCCTAAAGACGATACTCGGTATTGCCCTCATCGAAGGGGTATTGCTGATTATCCTTATTATCGCCGGTATGCAAATGTTGAAGTCCTCGAACGTGGAGGAACTGCATAAGCGCACTTACACAACTGCGCAGTTATTTGCCACCACCGTCAAGGACGCAGTGCTTGCGACCGACCTGGCGTCGCTGGACAACTTCGTGCGCGAGGTCATGACCCATCCGGGTATCGTCTATGCCCGCGTTTCCGGGCGCCAGGGAGCGGTGTTGGCGCAGATCGGTGACGCGGCCTTGCTCGCGCGCCCGCCCAAACCGGACACCCACTATGACGATGTCGGCGATGGCGTGTTCGACGTTTATGCGGACATCGTTGTCGGTGAGGACAAATACGGGCGGGTCGATATTGGCTTTTCGACTGCCAATATTGATGCGTTGTTGTCCACTGCGCGCAACGAGTTCATCGCCATCGCGCTCACCGAGATGTTGCTGGTTGCCCTGTTCTCCTTTGTTTTGGGTGCCTACCTTACCAAAGGGCTGGTGTCGTTAACGCAAACATCTCAGCGGATTGCCACCGGTGAATTGGGTGGCCAGATTGTGGTTAGTGGCACCGACGAATTGGCGCAGACCATGCGCGCGTTCAACGAGATGTCGCACAAGCTCAAGGTTTTCTACGACGAGCGCAAACACGCGGAAGACGAGGTCCACAAGCTCAATGCCGATCTGGAACGGCGGGTGCGACTGCGCACCGAGGAGATTAACAAACTCAATGCCGATCTGGAACGGCGGGTGCGACTGCGCACCGAGGAACTTGCCCAGGCCAATGAAAGAATCGAGCATCAGGCGCTGCACGATCCGTTGACGAAGTTAGCCAACCGCACGCTATTCCAGGACCGCTTGCACCAGGCCATCTTGACGGGCGAACGGGAAAAACGCGTGTTCGCGCTGGTGATGATCGATTTAAATCGGTTCAAGGAAATTAACGACACTCTGGGACACCACAACGGCGACCTGGTGTTGCGAGAGACGGCCAGCCGGCTGAGCGAGGGCTTGCGGCAATCAGATACCATCGCCCGCCTTGGTGGCGACGAGTATGCGTTACTTCTGCCCACGGTCAAAGACAGCGTCAGTGCTATCTTCACCCTGGACAAGATTGTACAACTGTTCGAAAAGCCGATGTTGCTCGACGGCCTACCGACTTATATCAGCCCAAGCCTGGGGCTTGCGCTGTACCCGAAAGATGGGACTGACGCCGAGACCTTGATGCGGCGCGCGGATGTCGCTATGTACGAAGCCAAGCACCGTAAATCAGGGCACGCGCTTTACACCGCGGACCTCGAACAAGACGGAATGGATCGCATGGGCCTGCAAAGCGAGTTGCTCAGCGGTATCGCTAACGCTGAACTCGTGCTGCATTATCAGCCAAAGATAGATATCACCAGCGGGCGCGTTGGTGGTGTGGAGGCCCTGGTTCGGTGGCATCACCCGAAGCGCGGTCTGTTGGCCCCCGACGACTTTATTCCGCTCGCTGAAAAAACTGGCCTGATCAAGCCGCTGACTACCTGGGTGCTGAAGGAGGCACTGCGCCAGTGTAAGGAATGGGAAATCCAAGGGCTCGATCTCGTAGTATCGGTGAATATTTCCATTAGCAACTTGCAGGACCCGGTGTTCCCTCAGATATTGTCCCACGTGCTTAGCGAAAGCGGAGTCAGTCCTGCGAAGCTCGAACTCGAGATTTCCGAGAATGGCATTATGGTCGAGCCGCCGCGTGCCATAGAGGCGATACTGTGCTTGAGCCAGCTCGGCGTGCGGATCATCATCGATGATTTCGGCACTGGCTATTCGTCCATGGCCTATCTTAGCAAGTTGTCTGTCGCCAGGATCAAGGTCGACAAGTCGTTTGTGAAGGATATGGTCGATAATAATAACAACGCGGTTATTGTACGCTCCATCATCAATCTGGGACATAACCTCGGTTTGAACGTGGTGGCCGAGGGCGTGGAGAATAATGCGACTTGGGATCAACTCAAGTTATTGGGTTGCGATTCCGCACAGGGTTATTGCATGAGCCGCCCGATCCCCGCCGAACAAATTCCCCAGTGGGTAAAGAGTTCGTCGTGGGGTGCGAGTATTAAGTAGCCTTGGTATCCCTAACAAATGATAGGACCTTACAAATTCTACACAGCAGGTTTTCACTGGTAGGAAGATGCTGTAAATTGATATGACTTCGGTTTCTCAGAATGGGAGATATGATCATGTATCGCAATTTACCCGAATCGACGAAACGCCCGCAGGCGGGCAGCGCTTTATGGATTTTATTTATGTGTGCAGGCGCAACGCTACTGTTGGCCCTGAGTATGTCCGTGGCGCTGGCTGAGGAAGACGGCCTTAAGAACGGCGCCAAGAAGGTCGGCCATACGGCCGGTACCGTGGTGCGCGAGGTCGGCCAGGGTGCCAAGAAGGTTGGCAAGACCATAGGCAAGGCCGCGAAGCAAGGTGGCAAGGAATTCCACCGCGCCGTCAAGGGCGAGCAGCGCTGAGTTTTCGTTTGCCGCAGTGCTCTGAAAATCTGTACGCATCTTTACAGTTCATAACCGCCACGGGGGCGCGCGCGTAACCCCAGCCTATTCTGGTGCGCGCCGGCGGTCGATGCGGATTTTGTTTTTTCCCACGCCTGTGCAGTTTTCTACACACGCCCCCTCCCACGCTAGCATGGCATGCTTGCGGGGTATGCCCCAGTGGTACTCACCCAGGCCGCCGTCGACGCGGATAACCCGATGGCAGGGAATGAGATAGGCCACAGGATTTTGCGCCATAGCCGTGCCCACGGCGCGCGCCGCCTGCGGTGCCTGCACAGCGGCCGCCAGGCCACCATAGGTAGTGACCGCACCGGGAGGGATGCGCAGTAGCGCCTCCCATACCTTGATCTGGAAGTTCGTTCCGGGCACATGCAAATCCAAGCTTAGTGCCTGACCGGCGCGCCGACGCGGGAAGATACGATCGATGATGGGTCTAGTAATGCGCGGCGACCGGATCCAGCGCGCCTGCGGCCAGCGTGCCATGAGCTCCGTCAGCGCCGGTTCCGGACCGTCGCTCAAGAATGCCAGCCCACACACGCCGCGCACCGTGGTGGCCAACAGGCAATCGCCGAACGGGCTGGCATGGACCCCATAACGCACGTCCAGTTGCGCGCCGCCGCGGCGCACCTCCCCCGGACTCACACCGTGGATATTGATCAATAGGTCGTGCAGGCGCCCGGCGCCTGACAGGCCGGCGGCCAGACTCGCGTCCAGGACATTGTGTGAGTTGTGTAGTAGCCGGGCGGCGTAATCAGCGGTGAGGTACTGCGCGTAACGCTTGGGGCTAATGCCGGCCCAGCGCCGGAATAGACGCTGGAAGTGAAACGCACTCAAGCCGGCACCGGCCGCCAGTTCCTCCAGGCTGGGTTGCTGGCGGAAGTTGACCTGCAAGTAGCGGATGGCGCGCTCGATGCGCTGGTAGTCGCTGATGGGCATGGGTGGTCACGGGTAGTGGTTGTGGTAATTCTAACAAGTGGCGTGCCGCTATCCACCCGATTCTTGCGCAAGGAGAGAATATTCATCGTACCTGGCAGTTGATTTTCGATGCAACTCCGTAGACCATTACCCGGTTGGCGTTTAATCGGGTAGACAGCTTTATGAGAAAGAACAAATGGCAGCTGTGGGCGCTCATAGCGCTGTTAGCCATGTTCATCGCGGCGTGTAGTAAAGAAGAACCCGATAAAACCGCAGTCTCTCCCCCTCCTGCTCCCGCCGCAGTGGAAAGCGTACGATCCTTAGACCCGGCATTGCTAGCGCGCGGAGCGCAGCTGTTCGGTGAGCACTGTGCCCTGTGTCACGGACCGCGTGCCCAGGGACATCCCGACTGGCAGACCCCGGGTGATGGCAGTTTTGCCGCGGCTCCCCCCCTGGATGGGACTGGCAACGACTGGAAGCGCAGCCGCGCCCAGCTGGCGCACACCATTATGCAGGGCGCGCAAGGCAAAGACGGCGCCGAGATCATGCCCGCCTGGAAGGGACGCTTGAGCGAACGCGACGTGGACGCCGTAGTCGCGTGGCTGCAATCATTGTGGGCGCCGGACGTGTATGATAAGTGGCTCAAGGGCCAGACGCCGGCAGCGGTTCCCCCGCCAGCGGCGCCTCCTTAAGAGAGCTAAAGCCGGGACGGACACGGCCGGTCTCGTGTGTGAGTTAATTATTGAGGGTTCCCTCCATGGGTATCGCTGTCTGGATAGTGTTTATTCTACTGATTGCCGCGTTGCTTAAATATCTGCTCACCGATACCAAGAAATAACGACGCATTTTTAAGGGAACCTCTAAAAATTCAAATTTCCGTCATTCCCGCGAAAGCGGGAATCCAGAAGCTGCTGATTTATCATCTGTTTCAAAATTCTGGATTCCCGCTTTCGCGGGAATGACGAATTATTAGAGGTTCCCTTAACGCATTATAAGGAGACAAGAGTATGTACGCCTTTAGTATACAAGTGAAAGACAGCTTCGACAGCGCCATCAAGCGCGTCACCGAGGCCCTCAAGGCCGAAGGTTTCGGCGTGCTTACCGATATCGACATACAGGCCACCATGAAGGCCAAACTCGGGGTGGACGGCCGGCCGTATCGCATACTCGGTGCCTGCAATCCGCCGCTGGCCCATCAGGCCCTGGCCGCCGATCCGGACATCGGCCTGCTGCTGCCGTGCAACGTAGTGGTGCGCGAAGAACCGGACAAGAAAATCACCGTGGCCTTCATGGATCCGGTGGCGGTGCTTAAGCTGGTGGAGAAGCCGGGGATCGATACCTTGGCGAAGGAAGTACGTACACGTCTGGAGCGGGTGCGCGACAGTCTTAAAAAATAATTGCGGGAGGTGTAAACCTTAGCGTTTCCACGCCCGCGACGGTTAAGCCCGTTGCGCCCACAGATCGTGTTTGCCCGAGTCCGTGATGATGACGTCGGCGAACTGCCCCAGGGCCAAGCCGGTGCCATCTTCGATGATGACCACGCCGTCGATCTCCGGCGCGTCCGCGGCCGAGCGCGCGATGGCCTCGCCTTGTGCGCTGATTTCGTCCACGAGTACGGTCATGGTCTTGCCCACTTTGTGCGTGAGTTTGGCGACGCTGATGTCTGCTTGAACTTGCATGAAGCGTTCCAGGCGTTGTTCCTTAATTTCTTCCGGCACCGGGTCGGGCAGCTCGTTGGCGCGTGCGCCTTCTACCGGCGAATATTTGAAACATCCTACCCGATCCAGCTGTGCGGCGTGCAGGAAATCCAGCAGTTGCTCGAAGTCGGCTTCGGTCTCCCCCGGAAAGCCGACGATGAAGGTGCTGCGCAGGGTAATGTCCGGGCATAGGTCGCGCCAGGCGCGGATACGGGTAAGATTATTTTCGCTGCTCGCCGGGCGTTTCATGGCCTTGAGGATTTTCGGGCTGGCGTGTTGTAGCGGCACATCTAAATAGGGCAGGACCTTGCCTGCGGCCATGAGTGGGATTACTTCATCCACGTGTGGATAGGGATAGACATAGTGCAGGCGCACCCAGACGCCGAGTTCGCCCAGGGCCCGCACCAGATCGGTCATGCGGGTCTTGACCGGTTTACCCTGCCAGAAACCGGTGCGGTATTTTACATCCACGCCGTAGGCGCTGGTGTCTTGCGAGATCACCAGTAGTTCCTTCACTCCGGCCTGTACCAGGTTCTCGGCCTCTTGCATGACTTCGCCCACCGGCCGGCTCACTAGATCGCCGCGCATGGACGGAATAATGCAAAAGCTGCAGCGATGGTTGCAGCCTTCGGAAATTTTGAGATAGGCGTAGTGTTGCGGCGTCAGCCGTATGCCCTGGGGTGGAATCAAGTCGGCATATGGGTCATGCGGTTTAGGCAAATGCGCATGCACCGCCTGCATCACCTCGGCCAGGGCGTGCGGCCCGGTGACCGCAAGCACCTGGGGATGGGTCTGCCGCACGATGTCGCCTTTGGCGCCCAAGCAGCCGGTGACGATGACCTTGCCGTTTTCCGCCAGGGCCTCGCCGATGGCATCCAAGGATTCCTCCACCGCGGCGTCGATGAAGCCGCAGGTATTTACCACCACCAAATCGGCGTTGGCATAGCTAGGCGAAATGGTATAGCCCTCGGCACGCAGTTGCGTGAGTATATGCTCGGAGTCCACCAGCGCCTTGGGGCAGCCGAGGCTGACGAAACCGACTTTGGGACTGGCTGCGGACATAGGGGGTCTAGCGTGGAAGGGTGGGGCGGGTATCTTAACAGGTCGCTGAAAAAAGGCCATGGATGGCCTTTTTTCAGCCCGCAAAGCAAAAAAGTGTGATTTTTTCTTTGCTCCATTTTCCAAACGCCTACACCGCGTTTGGAAAATGCCGGTGCATCCATGCACCGGTTACAGGCTGCGTATAAAACTTTTTCAGCAGCCTGTTAAGTCATGGACGCCTCAACCGCCAGCTATCAGCGCGTTAATCGCCGCGAGATCGTCTTCGCTCAGAGTGCCCACGGCGTTTTTAAGCCGCAGGCGATTGAGGAGATAGGTATAGCGCGCCTGGGCCAGATCGCGCTGGGTGCGGTACAGGTCGCGTTGGGCGTTCAGTACATCCACGCCGGTGCGCACCCCGGTTTCATAGCCTAGCAGGGTCGATTCCAGGGCCTTTTGTATGGATGCCAGCGCCTGTTCCAAGGCCTTGACCCGGGCTACGCCGCTGGTGACCGCCAGGTAGGATTCGCGCGACTGCTGAGTGGTGAGACGCTTGGTTTGCTCCAGCGTCTGGCGCGCTTGCTCTTCACGCGCCAGGGAGGCGCGCACTTTAGATTGAGTGGCACCGCCCCGGAACAAGGGTAGCTGTAGCTGCACACCTACCTGGTTGGAGGTGTATTCCGTGGTGCCGGGGAAGAACACGTTGCCGGACTTACTGTAATTATGCGAGGCGATAAGATCGAGGGTAGGGTAATGGCCGCCACGGCTGCGCTTGACCTCTTCATGTGCGATCGCCAGGAGTTGTTCCTGCACTTTGATGCGCGGGTTCTGTGCCTGTGCCGCCTGGGTCCAATGATCGATGTTTTGTGGTTCCGGATTCTGCAACGCCAGTTTTGGCGCCAGACGAGCGAGTGAGGTGGGCGCAGTGTTAGTCAGGGCGTTGAGTGTTTCCTGTTTCACCTTGAGATCATTGTCCGCGGCCACTTCGTCGGCCACCGCCAAGTCGTAGCGTGCGCGGGCTTCGTGCACGTCCACCACGGTGGCGTTGCCGACGCTGAAGTTGCGTTCAGCGAGTTCCCGCTGTCCGGAGATGGCGGCCTTCTCGGTGCGGGCGTAGCCGAGCTTGTCTTCGGCGGCGAGTACATCGAAGTAAGCCTGGGCGGTGCGCACGATCAAGTCCTGGCGCGCGATCGCCAGCTCGGCCTCGGCCTGGGTGACGGCGGATTTGCCCTGGGCGTAAGCGGCGAAGTTTTCTTTACGATAGAGCGGTTGAGTGAGTTGTACGGTGTAGTTACTCGAGTCGTATCTCGCGGTCTCGGTGGTGGGGCTGGTTTTATCAATGCTGTTTTTGAAGGCACCGGCGCTAAAAATTACCGATGGCAGCAGCAGGGCGCGGCTCTGGGGGGCCTTTTCAATGTTGGCCTCATAGTTATAGCGCGCCGCCGCCCAAACGGTGTCATTGGTCTGGGCCTGGCGGTACACGTCTACCAGATTGTCGGCATAGATCGGGCCGTTGATTAAAACGGTGACGGCGAGCCCCATGGGAAGCAAAGGGTGTTTCATTTAAATAACTCCTTTTTAGCCGTCCGGGATAATGGCGGCGTTAGGTCCAATTTTTTTGCGCGGCGTTCGCGTGCGCTTTCTACCAGCGAGTAAACTGCGGGCACCACCACCAGGGTGAGCAAGGTCGACGAGAACATGCCGCCCATCACCACCAGCGCCAGCGGACGGTTGGACTCAACACCAGGACCGAGACCAATGGCAGCGGGCATCATGGCACCGATGATGGTGAGTGAGGTGATCAATACCGGGCGCATGCGGTGCGGACAGGCTTCGCTCAGGGCGTCATGGATAGACATGCCCTGGGCGCGGTATTGGTTGGTGAGATCCACCAGCAGGATGGAATTTTTCGCCACCAGGCCCATAAGCAGGATCATGCCTATCATGGAGAACAGGTTTAGGGTTTCGCCGAATAAATACAAGGCGGCGACGCCGCCGATGATCGCCAGGGGTTGCGCGATCATGACCACCAGGGGTTGCACCAGGGAATTGAACTGGCTCGCCAGTACCATGTAGATCATGATGAGGGCCATGCCAAAGGCGAACATCACGTAACCGCCGGTCTTGGCGAACTCCTCCGCCTGCCCGGTGAACGCAATGTTATAGCCAGCCGGCAGGATTTCGGAGGCGATATTTTTTACCGCGTCGGTAGCGTTGCCTAAGGGCAGGCCTTCCAGGCTGGCGTAAATAAAACCCGCGTACTGGCGGTTGCGCCGGGTAATGACCGCCGGACCCACGCCTTCCTCGAACTTCACCAGGCTATCCAGGCGCACCAGATCACCGTTTTTATTTTTTAGCTGCAGGCGCTGCAGGTTCTCGATGCTGCTGCGCGCGCTGGCTTCGATCTGCATTCTGATCTTATAGCGCTGGTTGTTGTCTTTGAACTCAGCAATGTCGAGGCCACCGGTCATGATGGTGAGCATCTGGGCGATGTCCTGGGAGGTAATGCCCAGCTGCGACGCGCGCTCACGGTCGACCACGAGACGCACCTCGGGCTGATTCAATTTAAGATCCTTGTCAAGCTTGGCGATGCCGGATATCTGTCCGAGGCGCGCCACCATCTGGTCCGCCAGGCTGTCGATCTTCAATATGTCGGGCCCAACAATGCCAAACTGCAGCGGTTCGCTACGCTGTCCGCCGATCAGGGTGGGCAGCACCACGTACGCCTGGACGCCGGGAATCTGTTCCAGTTGCGCGCGCAATTGACTCATGGATGCGGCTTGCGACAAAGTGCGTTGGTCGCGCTCTTGCATGCGTATAAAAATGAAACCGGAATTGACCTGGCCGGTATCGCCCAGGCCGAGGGCGGAAAAGTAACTGAAGATTTCCTCATGTTTGGCTAGGATGGCCTCGATTTTTCCCAACCGTTCAGCGGTGTAATCCAGATTCGATCCCAGGGGGGTTTGCAGACGCACCACGTAGCGCCCTTCGTCTTCTTCCGGGACAAAAGTTTTTCCAACCTGGATGAAGAAGAAGGCGCTGGAGAATACGACCAGGCTGGCGATGCCTATTACTTTCCAGCGGTTAGCCAGGCTCCGCGCCAGGAGCGAGCGATAGCCGCTGTCCAGCCTATTATATGCCGTCTCCAAAGACCGATAGACCCGGGTCTTCTGATTAGGTAGTTTTAGGAAGCGCGCGCACAACATGGGCGTCAGGGTAAGCGACACCCACAGGGATGCCAGTACGCCTATGGTCACCACCAGGGCGAACGATCCCAAAAACCGCCCGAGTATGCCGGAGATGAAGACCACCGGCAGGAAAATCGCCACCAGGGTCAGGGTCGATGCCAACACCGCGAATATCACTTGATTGGCGCCGTTGATGGCGGCGGTTTCCGGCGCTTCGTGGTCTTCTTCGCGATGGCGGAAAATGTTTTCCAGCACCACGATGGCGTCGTCCACCACCACGCCGATGAGCAAGAGCAGCCCCAGCAGCGTAATCTTGTTCAAGGTGTAATCGGCGAAATACATCACCGCGAACGTCGCCATGAGTGACACCGGTATGGCGGTGGCGATAATCAGGGTAGAACGTCCGCTTTTCAAAAATACAAACACCATGAGGGCCGCGAACAGCGTACCTAACACCAGGTGTTCTAGGAGCGCATCGATGGACTGGCGTATGCTGACCGAGTCATCGGAGGAATATTGCAGCGTCATTCCCGGTGGCAGACTGGGGATGATTTCCTGATCGATACGTTGCTTGGCCTGGTCCACTACCGCCACGGTATTGGCGCCGCTGGTCTTGACGATGCCTATGCCCACGGTGGACTGGCCGTTGTAGCGCGCCAGTTTACGCGCATCCTCCAAGCCATCCTCCACCCGTGCCACGTCTTCCAGATAAATGGGCGCACCCTGGCGATAGGCCACCACCAGGCGGCGCATGGCGGCGAGATCGGTCAGCTCGGCATCGAATTTAATCAGCAGCTCGCGGCTCTTGCCATTGAGGAAGCCCGCGGGCAAGACGATGTGTTCGCGCGCGAACGCATTTTTCACGTCCAGGCCCGACAAGCGATGGGCGCTCAAGCGATCATTATCCAGCCACAAGCGAATAGTGCGTTTAATCTGGCCGCCGATGATGACTTCGCCCACGCCGTTGATGGTTTCCAGCCGCGGTTTAATGACTTCATCGGCATAGGTATTGAGCTGTTGCAGGGTGCGATCGCCCTGGAGCGCGACCCACAGCACCGCGCCCGCGCCCACTTCCACTTTACTCACCACCGGCGGATCGGCGTCCGTCGGCAGGCGCTTTACCACGCCATCGATCTTGGCCTTTACCTCCTGGTAGGCCACGTCCAGGTCTTTGTTTAATTCGAATTCTATGGCCACTACCGAGGCCCCCAGGGAGGAGCTGGAGAATATGGATTTGACCCCAGGCACCTGGTTACTGGCCTCTTCGATGATGTCGGTGATGTTTTTGTCCACGATCTGGGGATCGGCACCACGCAGGGTGGTGATGATGGTGATGGCCGGGAATTCGACCTTGGGAAATTTATCCACGCCCAGGCGCAGAAAACCGATAAGGCCGAACAGCACCAGGACCAGGCTCACCATCAGGGTGAGCACATTACGCTTGATGGAAAAACTCGGCAGACTCATGGCGGATTCCGTTCCTGGGACGCGTTGCTAACGTTGACCTTGGCGCCCTCGGTGAGCAGGCTCGCGCCGTCTACCGCTACGGTATCGCCGGCCTTGAGGCCTGAGCGTATTTCCACCAGCCCGTCGCGGCTGACGCCGGTGACCACGGTGTGTGCCTGGGCCACACCTTTTTCCACGCTGTAGACCACCGCGCCCGCCGGCCGTATGACGACCGCCTGTTCCGGCACCACTAGCGCGCCCTTGTTAACGGCCATGACGATTTCACCGCGCAGGCTACCGCTGGGATTCCATCCGCGGCCATTGCTGACTTCTACGATGACTTCCATGCTGTCGGTGCTGGTGTTCAGCCCCGGCCGGATTTCGACGATGTGGCCCTGGGTGGTCTGGTCGGGATTTTCGAAGCTGCTTAAAGTTACTTGCTGGCCGATTTTTAGATTGCGCACCACGTGTGCCGGAAACGGTAGGCGCACCGTGGGCGCGCGCGCCGCGATGCGCGTGGGGTCCAGGGCCTTGGCCATGCTGAGAGATGTCTGGGTGCCCACGGCGGATTCCATCACCGGCATGTCTTTACGCATCACCTGGGTGGTAGTGATGTTCACACCCTTGTGCGCAGGTTTAACGGCCTCTTTTTTTTCGCAAGCACCTACGGCCAGGCCCATGCATGTTATTAAAATGAGAATGAAATGGTTGCGCATGGATGCATCCTTGTAAAATTAGATATGACAAAATTACGTCGGTGATTTACCAACAGCGGGTTTGACCAAGGTTTTTTCTGGGGTTCCTGCCGGCAGTATCCCGCGCAACAATATATCCACCAGATGACGGCTGTAGCGCTCCGGGTTGGCGGCAAAGGAGACATCGGGGAAGTGACGCAACAAATCCCGCGCCTCGAAAAAAAAGACATTGGCGCCGATCAGCAGGGTGGCGACCATGGCGGGATCCACGTCCGCGCGCAGCTCGCCCTGTTCCCGGCCCTCGCGTATCACCGCTACCAGGCGCTGGAACTTGTCACCGAAGACTTTCTCCGCCATTTCCTGGGCGCGACTAGAGTCGCTGTGCAGCATTTCGCGCTGTATCAAACGCGATACCTTATGGCGCTCCAGCACATGGCTTAGATGTTCGCGCGCAAAACCCGCCAGGCGTTCGGCGAACGGCAGGTCTGTGCCCTCGAGTTTGTGCAGGTTTTCGTCGGAGTCGCGACACGCCTGGCGCAGGACTGCGATGTACAGCGTGTTCTTGGAAGTAAAATGATGAAACACATTGGCCTTGCACACTCCAGCGCGAGTAGCGATGGCGTGTATAGATACCGCATCGTAGCCGCGTTCGGCGAACAGGTCTTCGGCCGCCGCCAGAATGCGGTGATGGGCATCGTTGCCGACAAGAGGGCTGCTGGGTGATGATGCTTGTGGCATGGGGCTTTAACTCGAAAGATGATGGGTGGATTAGATCACTGACCGATCGGTCAGTCAACCCGTTCCCACTCAATGCCTTTAACCACTCCGCGATCTCGCGCTATTCCTCACAACTTTGCGATGCACCGTCCCTGGCCCTGGCTCGGATTTCTAGAACAATCACCCCGCTAACGGCCCAAATGGACCCCCGCGGCCGCGATGACGATGGTGACAAGACCTAAGATTAAATTGATGCCGATGAGATGGCGTATCTGGCCCAGATGCGTGCCGGCCGCGGCGAAATCTTGCGCGGCCACCGCCCGGTTAAGACGCCGATAGGGCGCGAAGTACACATGCAGAAAGATCGCAATCATCGCGAGACCTATCACATGCATGAGATGAACAAAGGCCCCTACTTGACCGAAGCCCCCGAATACCTGAAGGATCATCCAATATCCGGTAGCCGGCAGGATAATCACCGCCCCCCATACCCACGGGAAAAAGCGCGCGAAGGTCTGTGACCACAGGGGCAGGCGCAACGGCGGTGGCAGCAGACTGGCCGCCACCGGCCGCAAGGCCACGTAAGCGAAAAACATACCGCCCACCCAGATGACAGCGGCGAGCAGGTGCAGGGTAATGGCAATGGGCATGATCGACCTCCGTTGTAGAGCGCGGAATCTACCTTATAAGTAAAAGCCCAGCCAGTAAATGCAGATGGGCTGTTGTGAGCGCCAGGCGAGTTTATGGATAGATCGATACTTAAATTAACCCTGAATTGGCGTATACCGTTCCGATACGGCGCGTCTCCGTCCTTTTCCGTTGTTAATTGGCTTTCTTTTCGTGGCTGTTGCATGTACTGCCGCCTGCAATGGAGAACCATCGTTACCCAGTGAACCGCAGCAAGGGGAATCGTCCGCTGAGCCGGCAATGGACTACAGCAGATTAATCGACAGCTTGCGTGTTGCAGAGGTAAGCGCCTTGCCTGCAGAAGCAGTAAACCAACCCTTGTTTTCTGTACAAGGGAGGGTAATAAAAATCAACGGCGAGGATGTACAGGTCTTTCAGTACGCTCATGCTGCGGCAGCGGCTGAACAGGCTGCCCTTGTTTCGCCTGATGGCAATGCGGTCGGAACAAGCATGCCCCATTGGATAGGCTCGCCGCATTTCTTCAAGAAGGGGTCACTGCTTGTGTTGTATGTAGGCGACGATGACAAAGTACAAAGAGCATTGGAAGCAGTGCTGGGCCAATAATTTGCGGGAAAATAGAATTAAGAGTATCTCTAAAAAAGAAACTTCCCGTGTTGGTTTTCTCTAAATCAGAATTAAACCAACCGAGGTCATTCATCGTTACCGCAACTATCCTCGCTCCGTCGCAAGATATTCTGTTCGTTCCTTACATAAACCCGAAAAGAAAAAGGCCGCCTCGCGACGGCCTTTTCATCAGGCTCTGCAGCTGTATATAGCCTATCAGGGGGCAGGCACGTTAACAGTGGTGTCCAAGTATGAAATGGCGGAAACCAAGGACAAGGCTCTGCCGTCCAATGTGGCGCCGCCGCCTGGGAACGTGATTCCTGAATTAGCGATGATGGTTCCCACCATACGAGCACCACCATTAATTGTCGCGGCACTACCTACACGCCAAAAGACATTCTTAGCTTGTGCGCCACCCGCCAGAGTGACGCTGCGACCGGTTCCCACGACAAGCGTACTCGCCGTTTGGAAAATCCAAACCGCATCGGCGTTGCCGCCAGCATCGAGAGTGAGATCCACTAAGGTTATTGCAAACGAACCGCCCGCGGATTGATAAAGGCCAGGAGCGAGCGTGAGCCCACCAAGTTCGCCGGCACCAGGATCAAAACCTCCCGGCCGTGCCGCAGGAGAAATATCGAGATAAGCAGCGTTCGCAGCAAGAGCGGCCGCGTCGGCGATCACTTTTTTAGCAACTGTACCGGGCGGGGGAACATCTGTGATAACCGTTCCAGTGACGATACCGGGGCAGCCCGCTGGTGAATAAGCATCGCCAAATCCATTTAGGTCGGTTAATCCCGTAACCAAAGTAGCAGCGGCCGTGGTCCCGATATCTCCCGTGATCTTAGTAGCACCGCAGCTGGTAACCCCAGCGCTACCACCAAAACCTCCGAACGCAGCGGCCGCTCCAAGGTTGGGTGCCGCGCCTGCAGGCCCGGGATTTCCGCTGCCGGAAGCTGGGGCTGAGCCCCCTCCGTTATTACTTCCGCATCCGGTCGCTAAAGCTGCGACCGCTAACACCAACAACCACTTCCATGCTTTGGAATAATTTATAAATCTGTTCATACGCTTCTCCTGCTTAGTTCAATACCAAAATTGATATCGATGTAATCGGATAAATGGATACTCAGCCAATGTAATTTTATAAAAGTAGTGCAACGGGCTGTGTAGTCATCCATCGCTGACCTAGAGTCCTCCTTTCAGCCCAGGTGAACTGTGCGCTGGCAAGCATAAGGAAAATTACTCTTGTTAAATGCCGGGTTTCCGCGGGTTTCCGAGTTATATTTATGGAGTGCGCTAACAAAATTCAGTAATGGAGTCTTTGCGACAGTCCTTGTCGAGGCAAGTTTCGGATGGTGGCGCGCGGTTTATTTCGGTTTGTTGATGTACTCAAGGCTAAAAGAAAAAGGACCCATGCGGGTCCTTTTTCATACTTCACGAGCGCAGGTTTACTTGTCGTCGTCCTTGCGGTCTCGCATGCCACCGTGTTCATCGCTCGACTCGGACGAGTGGTGCTGGTCCGAATGGCCGCGATTGCAACCCTCGGCGTTATTGCCGGCGCTTTGGTTGCATTTTTTGTGCCCTTTATCGCCATCGTGTCCATGGCGTTTCTTAGCTTTGCAAGACGCGCGGCCTGACAGTGCGTTGCAGCCAATGACGCTGACGCCCGTCATGGTGACGGCGCCGTTCGCCAGGGCTCGACCGGCTAGGGTTCCACCGGTCAAGGTGATGGATCCGAGGGTGGCGTTACCCGCGAGGATGTTTCCTTTCAGTGCCGAAGTCGTCAGGGTTGCGGTGCCGCTCGGCGACCAGAACACGTTGCACGGTTGCCCACCACCGGCCATAACCACGGAGAAGTCGGTGCCCGTGAAGGCGCCATCGACGAGGAAAATCCAGACCCCATCCGTAGGCCCGGTGAGCGTCAGCGTACCCGTCTTGGCTACGGCGTCGAGACAGTAGACACCGGGCGCAAGATTCAGGCCCGCAAGGGTAGTGCACGGCATTTGAGTGCAAGACGTGGACTGGAGCTGGAGCGCAGCATAAGCGCTAAGAAAAGCAGTGCGTGCCTGAGCCGCGGCCGCGTTGGTCGCAGGCGGCGTCGCGCCTGCAATCGTGCAGTCGGTATTGGTGAAGGCAACAGCGCTTCCGGGGGAGACACCTACGCCTCCAGCGACCACGCCGGCAGTACAGGTTACATTCGTGCCGCCCAGGACTGCGAATTTCGACACCGCGCCCAGTGGCACTTGTGCCCATGCAGGGGAGGCGCCGGCAAACAGCGTGGCTGTCGCGAACAAATATGTAGAGAGGTATTTCTGAAGATCATTCATGGGTGGGTTTCCTTAATTGACATCGATAGTAATTCGGAGGGATGAATTTCCAGTTATTTTACTTTGATAAAAATGGATCAACCAACGATGGAATCAGCCATCGCTGATCTAGCGTACTCCTTTCGTTCTCGATGCACGGTGCGCTGGCAAACTTAAGACAGTATTAAGCGCGTAGTAGCGGCAGGTTTTAGAGCTATTTTATGAGTACCAAAAAAAGGGCCCCGTACCGGAGCCCTTTCGACAACCCCTGCGGAGACAGGGTGCAGATTATAACGAACGCTTTATCTCAGTCTTGTCTACGTCGACGAAGTTAGAGCCTGTGAGTCCGGCAGCGATTTAGGCGATAGCCGCCGCATCCTTACGACGTGTGACGCCGATCAGGCCGAGTAATCCGGAGCCCAACAGCCACACCGCTGCTGGCAGCGGAATGGGGGCCGGGGGTGAAGTGCCGCCGTTTAAGCCACTGCCACAGTTGGCCGCACCCGTTGAGTAGACCTCGTTGGTATCCGCCATCGTCACTGCACCCGTTTGCGCTAAGGCTCTACCGCAACCAATGCTGGCGAAGGGGTTCATGCTGATGCTCGTGAGTGCGAGAATATTTCCCTGGAACGCCGAGCTATCACCGAGCGTCGCGGAGCTGCCGACCTGCCAAAACACGCCGTCATTGGGACCGCCATTTATCAGAGAAACGGACGAGCTGCTCGCCGTCGTGAGCGCGCTCCCGATCTGGAACACGAAGAGTGCATCGGGATTGCCCTGGGCGTCGAGCGTGAGGTTTCCGGTCAGCTGCGCCGATGAACTAAAACGATAAACGCCTGGTGCCAGTGTTTTTCCACCCAGATCCTGACCAGTCAAGTCCTGCGTGAACGGCTGGGCCGCTAAGGAAATGTACGCCGCGGCGGCATCGATCTGTGCCTGAGCCGCGATCGCAAGCGGTGCTATCGTTCCTCCGATCACAGTCCCTGGCGGAAAGCCGGTTACCGAGGTACCTGGGCTAACGCCGAGACTTCCAGAAACGATGGAAGCGCCGGAGCTGGTCACCGTCGAGCCAGCCAGGACTGCAAAGTCATCCGCCGTACCCAGTATCGATGCCGCCCATACTTGGGAGGGACCGTATAATGTGCCGAGTACCGCCAATGTCAACAAGCTTTTAGTATTCATGATGTGTGCCTCTATTGTTATACTTTGTTACGCCGCATGAGGAGTTCGGGATTGCATTTTTTCGAACATGCCATCCGGTGTCGGGGTATTAGATTCCCAAGCCGCATTTCCCTCCTATTTCGATACCAAGATGCGTATCGCTGTAATCGGATGGGTGATACCCGTTTAATTTCGTTGTCAAATGTGTGTCAACGGGCGTATCGCCATCCATCACTACTTCAGCGTCCTCCGTTTACCCTCGACTTACGGTGCGTTGGCGAACATAAGGCAGGTCACTTTTGCGGTTTTCGCGTTATTTTAGGGGCGTCTAAAAAACTGCGTGTTGATAAAAATCGATAGTTTTGCATGATTAACTCCTTAAAGACGAATGGTTATTGGCTTTTACGGTCAAGTTCTTTGCGTAGCACGCGACTGTCTTCCTGCACAGCGTCAGCCGCTTTCTGTGCCTTGGCGGAAGCCGCCTTGGCTGACGCCAGCTGAGCGTCGGCCTGGGCTTGTTCGGCCAACACCTGGGCGGTCTTGTAATCTTTCGCTGTCATCGCCTGAATGGCGCGATCCAATTTATCCTGCGCCGCTCGCACCCCGGCTGATGCAAATTCATTACCATCGGCGCTGGTGGCAGTGGCAACAGCCACCTTAAGTAAAAATTTCTGGAAGTGAAAAATGAATCGAAGGAGAACAGGCTAAGCGTGTTACCCCCTATGCGTCGGCACGGTGATACACATAAGATGGCTAATCGCTACTGTCCCCTAACCTCAACCCTGATATGAATATGGCGCGGTGTTTTCTTTGAAGCTATGGAACAAAGGTTAATTCGATATAAATTTGTTGAAAGAAAACCAATTAAGATGCACCTTCGGATGGATCAGGCTCGGGGTTGTGCACGAAGATCGCCAGTTGGGTTACTCCTAACATCAGCGGCGAGTCGGTTTACGATGAAACCGGCACACCATGGCACTGGTGTCGACATCGCCCCACGCAAGCGCACCGAGATCGCATTGCGCGAAACTGGCTTATAAATTTGACGTCTGGTGGATGAGCACCAGGCGAGTCCATGGATGGGCGAGGTCAAGCGCTGTAGGGAACAGGCACCGAGAGGGCGGGGTAGAGTGAAAAGGTCACGGGGTCTTGCACAATCACATCCAGCTCTATACGAAAACAAAGGGGCAACACGAAGGGGTACAGGTTCAGGTCTTGCACTGCAACATGTGTTGCTGGTGGAAGACTTGACCCTTTTAAGACCCCAGGTTATGTTTTCTCATAAGGCCCAAGAAACCGTGAAGCGTTAAAATGTATTAGATGGGATGGATTGTCGGCGATCCATACCTCCGTCTCCCATGAGATCAAGTGCTCTACCTTACCCCCCATATCCGCAACCCCTCCGTCGCTGGAACCGCGGCGGTAAGCTCCGCCCTACGTGGAACGCCAGCCTTCCCCGAATACAATTTATCGCGCATAGCGATGGAGCCTCTTGTAAACCGTCACCACCACCAATCGCCTCAAGCCAGCGCGCGCTCACCCCTGCCAGGACAAGGATGGCTCATTCAATAACGCCTCCTGCTCACGCAGACCGAGTATCTGTTCCTCCCAGTAACGCGTGGTATTGAACCACGGGAAGCTGTGCGGAAACGCCGGGTCGTCCCAGCGGCGTGCAAGCCAGGCGCTGTAGTGCAACAGGCGTAGGGTGCGCAGCGGTTCGATGAGCGCCAGTTCGCTCGCATCGAAGTCCATGAACTGGGTGTAGCCTTCGAGTACCCGATCCATTTGCCGTTGCCGGTCTTCGCGTTCACCGGACAGTAGCATCCACAGGTCCTGCACCGCCGGGCCGGTGCGGCAGTCGTCGAAGTCCACGATGTGCGGTCCGGTCTGTGTCCATAGAACATTTCCCAAGTGGCAATCGCCGTGCAGACGCAGCAGGCGCGGCTCGATACCGGCGAAGCTCGCTTCTATGGTCTGTAAGAGATTATCAGTCAGGCTACGATAGGCCGGTTCGAGATAGGACGGGATGAAGTTGTTAGCCAACAGGTAAGCCACCGGTTCGCGCCCGAAGGCGTCCACGGAAATCGTGGGGCGGTGCTGGAAGCGTGCGCTGCGACCGACCCGGTGCATGCGCCCCAAATAGCGGCCGAACATGCGCCGGTCTTCCTCCAGATTGAGTTCCGGCGCGCGCCCCGGTTGCCACGGGAACAAGGCGAAGCGAAAATCCGCATGCAGGCAGAGGCTGGCCTGATCCGGACCTAGCAATGGACACACCACGGGAATTTCCTCTTCGGCGAGCTCGCGCACGTAGGCATGCTCTTCCAATATGGCATCATCCGACCAACGGTCGGGGCGGTAGAACTTGGCCACCACCGGAACGCCGTCTTCCGTGTCCACGCGGTACACGCGATTTTCATAGCTGTTAAGGGCCAGCAGGCCACCGGTGCAGCGCACGCCGAAGCTTTCGACCGCATCCAGAATGCGATCCGGGGTCAAGGCGGCGTACGGATGTACAGCTGTCACAGGCGCTCTCCCAATGTGGTTGCTAATGTGCAGTGCTCTACCTAAGAGCCATATTTACTGTCGCGCTTCAAACCATGTTAAATTAGCCTGCGTAGGCAATATCACTCCCGAAGGCTACCGCAGCATGGTTCAAAACACGAGTAAAAACGACAATCCCTTGTTGGATTTCAGCGGCCTGCCGCATTTCAGCGCGATCCTGCCGCAACACGTGGAGCCGGCGCTAGACACGCTGCTGGCGCGCAACCGCGCCGAACTCGAAGGCTTGCTCGCTGCCATGGACGAACCCCGTTGGGAAAACTTCGTTCAGCCCATCGAAGATATGGGCGAGCGCTTGAATCGCCTGTGGTCGCCGGTGTCGCATTTGAACGCGGTCATGAACAACGAGTCGTTGCGCACGGTGTACAACCAGTGCCTGCCCAAGCTCAGCGATTATTATACCGAGATCGGCCAGGACCAGCGCCTGTACCACGGTTACAAGGCCGTTGCCAGCGGCGCCGAGTTCGCCGCTTACACCCCAGCGCAGAAGAAGATCATCGACAACGCAGTGCGTGATTTCCGCCTCGCGGGCGCCGAGCTTAACGCTCAAGACAAGCAGCGTTACCGCGAAATCCAACAGGAACTCTCCAGCCTTACCAGCAAGTTCGACGAAAACGTGCTCGACGCCACCAACAGTTGGGAATTGCTGATCACCGATGCCGGGCAACTGGCCGGTCTGCCGGAAAGCGCCGTGAGCGCCGCGCGCCAGGCGGCGCTGGAACAAGACAAGCCCGGCTGGAAATTCAGCCTGCATGGGCCATCGTATGTTCCCTTTCTAACCTATGCCGATGACCGTGGCCTGCGCCGGCGCATGTACGAGGCCTATGCCACGCGCGCCAGCGATCAGGGGCCCAACGCCGGCACCTGGGACAACGCCGCCATTATCGAACGCATGTTGCGTCTGCGGCGCGACAAGGCGCGCCTGTTGGGATACGCCAACTATGCGGAGTTGTCGCTGGTTACCAAGATGGCCGCGAGCACCGACGAGGTGCTGGGTTTTCTGCGCGACCTCGCGGCGCGTTCCTACCCGGCGGCCCAGGCCGAGCTTAAGGAGTTGCGCGAGTTCGCTGCCAGCCGCTATGGTGTACAAGATATGGAGTCCTGGGACATCGCCTACTATTCCGAAAAGCTGCGCGCCGAGCGCTACGACTTTTCCGAGGAAGACCTGCGGCCTTACTTTCCCGCGGATCAAGTGATACAGGGCATGTTCGAGGTGGTGCATCGCCTATATGGGCTCACGATTACGTCCATAACTGGAGTCGAAACCTGGCACCCGGAAGTACGTTTCTACGAAATCCGCGATGCTAGCAAGGAAGTGCGCGGCCGCTTTTATATGGACCTGCACCCACGCCCCAGCAAGCGCGGCGGCGCGTGGATGGACGACTGCATAGGCCGCAAGCGCACCGGTAATACCGTGCAGGTGCCGGTGGCCTATCTCATTTGCAACTGCACCCCGCCGGTGGGCAACACACCGGCCCTGCTCACGCACGACGAAGTTACCACCTTGTTCCATGAATTCGGCCATGGCCTGCATCACATGCTGACGCGGGTGGATTACCTGGGCGTGGCCGGCATCAACGGCGTGGCGTGGGACGCGGTGGAACTGCCCAGCCAATTTATGGAGAATTGGTGCTGGGAGCGCCAGGCCTTGGACCGATTGGCGCGCCACTACCAAACCGGCGCGCCCCTGCCCGACGATCTATATCGTAAAATGATCGCTGCCAAGAATTTCCAGTCGGCCATGCAGATGGTGCGGCAGATCGAGTTTTCTTTGTTCGATATGCGCCTGTACGGCGACTTCGATCCGGATGGCGCCAAGAGCGTACTGGAACTACTGGACGAAGTGCGGCGCGAGGTGGCGGTGATCATGCCGCCGGCGTTCAATCGCTTCCAAAATAGTTTTTCGCACATCTTCGCCGGTGGCTACGCCGCCGGGTATTACAGCTACAAATGGGCCGAGGTGCTGTCGGCCGATGCCTTTAGTAAGTTCGAGGAGAACGGTGTGTTCGATCGCCGCACCGGCGAGGAATTTCTGCGCAGTATCCTCGAGCAAGGCGGCACCTGCGAGCCCATGGAACTGTTTATCCGATTCCGCGGCCGCAAGCCGACCATCGATGCCCTGCTGCGGCATTCCGGTTTAGCGGCATAAGAGGAGGAGCATAATGTCAGTAAGAGGTATATCTATAGTGTTATTGCTGTTGCTGTGTCTGCCCGGCCTGGCGGCGGCCGAAACCGTGTATGTCATGGATAAGGCCGGCCTGCACACCCTGCCAAACAAGGAAACTCCCCCTCTCAAGACCGTCTCTTCGGGCGCGGCGGTGGAGGTGCTGGAGCGCGTGCCGAATTTTGCCCGGGTCCGCGATGCCGACGGCGCCGAAGGCTGGATAGAGGCGAATCTATTGTCGGCGGCGGAATCGCCGGCTGCCGGGCAAGGGGAAAGTCAGAAAGCACTCATCGCCAACCTCAATGGACATCTGGCCAAGGCGCGCGCCAGCCTGGTCCAGGAAATCGCCAAGAACGCCGACCTTACGCGACAATTGGCGGAAAAAACCGCACAAATCGAGAAATACGCCGCGGAAAACACCCAGCGGGCGGCGACCACGCCGCCCGCAGATACTGCGCCTACCGGGGCAAACCAGGAAAACGACGACACCTGGAGCCTGGGTTGGATAGCGTTTTCTTTTGCTATGCTCATATTAGGTTTCTTTGCCGGCGTCATCTGGCTGCGCGAAGTCAATCGCAAAAAGCTTGGTGGCATGTACCTGAGGATATGACGATGAGACTACCCGTGGTTTATATGATAGTTGCCGTCGCCGTGCTGGCCGTTTCCACGGCGCAGGCGGAGAAGCTGTATAAATGGACAGGCAAAGACGGCAAGGTTTCCTATCAGGACAAGCCGCCACCGGAAGACGAGGGTGTGGTACAAGAAAAGAACTTATCCGGAAATGCCCGCGGTACATCGGACGCGGGCGCATCCGAGGCTGCGCAGAAATTTCCGGTTATCCTCTATTCCACCACCAAGTGCAGCCCGTGCGACCAGGCGCGCGCCTATTTAAAAAAGC
>JANOTM010000146.1:0-2037 GCA_031416355.1 Gammaproteobacteria bacterium | reverse complement strand
TAATACAGCTTGGCGCGGCGCACCGCGCCCTTGCGTTTGACTTCGATTTTGGCAAGCTGCGGGCTGTACAACGGGAACACCCGTTCCACGCCTTCGCCGTAAGACACCTTGCGCACGGTAAAAGAGGAATTCGCGCCGCGGTTACGGCGGGCGATGCATACGCCTTCGAACGCCTGCAGGCGTTCGCGATCGCCTTCCTTCACCTTGACGTGTACCACCACGGTATCGCCGGGGACGAAGTCGGGGAACACCTTGTCGGCGGTCTGCTGGGCTTCGAGTTCTAAAATAATATTGCTCATGGTATAGCTCCGTATCTCGCTCTGTTAGCGTGTAGTGTCGTTATACTCCCGCTGGAATTCGTCCAGCAGGTCTTGCTGCTCTTTATCTAATTTAACATCCACTTTTTCCAGCAGGTCCGGGCGTTTCAGCCAGGTCCGCCCCAGCGCTTGCTTTAATCGCCAGCGCCGTATGTGTTCGTGATTACCGGACAATAACACCTCCGGTACCTTACTGCCCGCATACACCTCGGGCCGGGTGTAGTGGCCGCAGTCCAGCAGGCCCTGGACAAACGAGTCCTGCTGCGCTGAATCCTCGTGGCCCAACACCCCGGGCAGCCAGCGCGCCACGGCGTCTATCATCACCATGGCCGCGAGTTCGCCACCGGACAATACGTAATCGCCTATGGACCACTCTTCGTCTACTTCCATCGCCAACAGGCGCTCGTCCACGCCTTCGTAACGGCCGGCGAGCAGAATCAAACCGCTGCGCGCCGCTAACTCCTGCACCGCCGCTTGATCCAGGCGCCGCCCCTGGGGCGATAAATACAGCACCCGTGCATTCGGCGCTTGCGCGCGGCGTGCCGCCTGTAGCGCGGCGGCCAAGGGCTCGGCCATCATCACCATGCCGGGACCGCCGCCATAGGGCCGGTCGTCCACGGTACGGCGGGCGTCGCTGGTGAAATCCCGCGGGTTGTGCACGCGCAACTGTAGCAAACCCTTTTCCATGGCGCGGCCGCTCACGCCGTAGGCGGAAATCGCCTCGAACATGGGCGGGAAGATGCTGATGACATCAACCTGCATCACGCATACCCGCTTGCCTTAGAAATCCGCATCCCAATCCACCTGCATGCAACCGGCATCCAGGTCGATACTCTTCACCACGTGGTGGGTATAGGGGATCAAACGTTCACTATCGCCCATCACATGCATCACGTCATTCGAGCCGGTCTCGAACAAGTGGCTGATCGTCCCCAGGTCCACGCCGGCCAGGTTGGTCACACGCAGACCTTCCAGCTGCGACCAGTAATACTCGCCCTTTTTCAGGCGCGGCAACTGCTGCCGCGGGATCGCGATATCCGCGCCCACCAGGGCGGCGGCCTGTTCGCGCTTATCGTAACCGCGCATCTGCACCACGATGCCTCGGCCCTGGACCCGACCCTCCAGCACTTGCATCTCACGCCATGCCCCCTGCGGGTCAGCCGGGTGGCGCAACTGCCACTGGTCGTAATCCAAAATATCGCTGGGCGTGCGTGTATACGAATATACCTTTACCCATCCCCGCACACCGTGCAGTCCGGTGATACGGCCCATAATGACTAGACCCTCGGGCGCCGAGCTGTCCTCGGGGGGTACCGCCGGGTCCGTCATGGATAGTTCTATGTTCTTACGCCGCGGCGACCTTGTGCCGCTTAATGAGATCGGCGACCCGTTCCGAGGCCTGGGCGCCTTTGCTCAGCCAATACTGATAGCGCTCCATATCCACGCGCAGCTTTTCTTCTGTATCTTTCGCCATGGGATTGAAAAAGCCGATGCGCTCCAGATTATTGCCGGTAGGGGCACGACGACGATCTGCAACGATAATGGAATAGAAAGGCCGTTTGTTGGCGCCACCACGGGCGAGACGTATGGTAACCATGCGGTAAAGTTCCTCTTTTAGAATGTGGGTACGGCACTCCACCGCCAAGGAATCAGAGGGTTGGAGCGCGAAAAGAGGCGAATTCTATCCGGGATAGGGCCGGAAAGAAAGGGGAAACGGTGA
>JANOTM010000145.1:0-3033 GCA_031416355.1 Gammaproteobacteria bacterium | reverse complement strand
CGGGAACCTCGCCGCAAGGGCTGTTCCGCTCCACCGACGGCGGCGATACTTGGGAACCGTTCTCTACTATCAACGACGATCCGCAGTATCGCGCATGGATGGGCAGCGTGCAGGACGGCACGCCCGACGGACCTAAAATGCACTCCATCATCGTCGACCCGCGCGATCCCGCCCATCTCTACTTCGCCATGTCAGGCGGCGGTGTGCACGAAACGCGCGACCGCGGGCTAACCTGGACGCCCCTCGTAAAAGGGATGGAAGTGGTCGAAGGCTTCGACGCCGCCAATATCGCGTTCCACGATCCGCATTGCATCCGGCTCTGTCCGAGTAACCCGGACCGGCTGTACCAGCAGAATCATTGCAGCATCTACCGGCTCGCGGCGTATTCTTAGCCGCGACCGCCCTGCGGCTGGGAAGCGCCACAATGGCTCTACGCTTAAGTCCCTACCCAGCTATCGGGGGCTTCTCGCCAGCGCTTTGCTCTCCCTGGCTCGGCGATAGAGGTGCCCTTTATGATAAGGCTATGTAATGGCGATTGCGCAGCAAAACCTAAGGTACGGTTTTTCACCTGAAGCCTTCGCCCACGTTACCCCTCATGCCACTAGGCCGCTTTCTTCGTTACCAGCAGCTTCACTTTTGGCGACGCCTTCTTGCGTATTGCCCAAAGGTCGTGCTGCGCTTGCAGGTTTACCCACAACTCGGGTTCGGTGGCCAAGGCCTTTGCCAGCCGCATCGCCATATCAGGTGTGACCGGTGCGCGCGAGTTGACGATAGCCGAAACATGCTTGCGCGTCACGCCCAGCGCCGCGGCCGCCTGCGTGATAGTAATGCCTAGCGGCTTTAGGTACAGCTCGCGCAGGATCTCTCCCGGGTGCACCGGGTTATGCATCCTCATGGTCTTCTCAGTGATAGTCGCCATAGTCCACCTCGTAGGCGTGGCCTTCCTCGAACCGGAAGATCACGCGGTAGTTTTCGTCTACATCCACTGCCCAACGGCCTTCGGGTTTTCCCTTGAGCGGGTGTATCCGCAGGCCCGGGGCGTCCATCTGTTGTAACCTAAATGGTTATACTATGCAACCTGATCGGTTACATACCAATAGACAGTTATCCGCGGCCATCCTCCCCCTGTCCATCCAGCCCAGCGGCCGCCAGGCTGGCGGCGCGGAATATCGCGCGCGCCTTGTTCATGGTTTCGTTCCACTCGCTGCGCGCCACCGAGTCGGCCACGATGCCGGCGCCGGCCTGGATGTGGAGTTCGCCGTGGGCGATGACCGCGGTGCGTATGGCGATGGCGGTATCCATGTTACCGTTCCAGCCGATGTAGCCGACTGCGCCGGAATAGATGCCGCGCTTGACCGGCTCCAGTTCGTCGATGATTTCCATGGCGCGTACCTTGGGCGCGCCGCTCACGGTGCCGGCCGGGAAAGTGGCGCGCAGCACGTCGATGGCGTCCATGCCGTCATTCAACCGTCCGACCACGTTCGATACGATATGCATCACGTGCGAATAGCGCTCCACCATCATTTTGTCGGTGACGCGCACGCTGCCGGTCTGCGATACCCGGCCGGCGTCATTGCGCCCCAGATCGATCAGCATGAGATGCTCCGCCAGTTCCTTAGGGTCGGCCAATAACTCCTGCTCCAGGCGTTGATCCTCGGCCTCGTCCCGGCCGCGCGGCCGCGTGCCGGCGATGGGCCGCACCGTCACCAGCCCATCTTCCACACGCACTAATATTTCGGGCGATGAGCCGACTACGTGCAGCTCGTCCAGATTCATAAAATACATATACGGTGACGGGTTGAGGGTGCGCAAGGCGCGGTATAAATCCAGCGGCGGAAACTCGAACGGGATAGACAACCGCTGGGACAGCACTACCTGCATGATGTCGCCGGCGCGTATGTATTCCTTGGATTTTTCCACCGCTGCCTCGAACCCGGCCTGAGTAAAACCAGAGACGAAATCCGCCTCGCTCACCGCGTGCGGGGCGATGCGCGCGTGGTGTTCCGGAAGACCGGCGCGCAACTGCCCGACCAGCTCATCCAGACGGCGCTGAGCCTTCTCGTAGGCGTGGTCTATGCTGGGATTCACGTGTATCACCACGTAGAGCTTACCCGCCAGGTTATCGAACACCACTACCTCGTCCGACACCATGAGTAGGATATCGGGCCCGCCTATGTCGTCCGGCTTGTCACAGGCACCTAACACCGGCTCGATGGCGCGCACCGTGTCATAGCCGAAGTAACCCACCAGCCCGCCGGTAAAGCGCGGCAGGCCGGGGATGTCGGCCACGGTGTAGCGCGTGCGGAAACGGCGCACGTACTCCAAAGGATCGTCCACGGTTTCGCGCTCCACGATGTGGCCGTCGCGCTCGACGCTCACGTCGTTGCCGAATATGCGCACCACGGTGCGGCACGGCAGGCCGATAATGGAGTAGCGCCCCCATTTCTCGCCGCCCTGGACCGATTCAAATAAATAGGAATAGCGGCCATGGGCCAGCTTGAGATAGGTGCTTAAGGGGGTGTCCAGGTCCGCCAATACTTCCCGCATTAAAGGAATGCGGTTGGCGCCCTGGGCGGCAAACTTGTCAAACTCGGATTTGCTTAACGGCATGGGTCACCACCGGAACGCATGAACGGGATAGATGCACGGCCACAGCATCACCGGCCGGCCATCGGCCGGTTGCGTGGGCCGGTTTCATCGTCGCACATGCCATGACTGTGTCCAGTGGTGTGGTCGTTACTATCCATACAAACGTAGATGTTGCGGCAACTGCGCGAGGGATTCGACCACCAGGTCGGGATGCGACTCGCGTATATCGTGGCCGTGATTATACCCATACGGCACACAAATGACAGGCATGCCGGCGGCGCGTGCCGCCTGCACGTCGTTGGCGGAATCGCCCACCAGCACCCCGTGGTCCGGCGTAATACCGAAGTGACGACAGGCGTGCAGTAGCGGCAGCGGATCGGGTTTTTGTTTGGGTAGGCTGTCGCCGCTCAAAACCAGCGCGAAGTATTTGTGCAGGTCCAGGTT
>JANOTM010000144.1:0-5924 GCA_031416355.1 Gammaproteobacteria bacterium | reverse complement strand
ATAAATCTTCACTCGTGCAGGCGGAGACCTATATGCTGACGTGCCAGCGTTACATTGAACTCAATCCGGTGCGGGCAGCAATGGTGCAAGATCCGGCACACTACCGTTGGAGCAGTTATCGGGCCAACGGACTCGGCCAATCGGATACCCGGCTGACGCCGCACGAACTGTATAAAGCGCTTGGGCCCAACGCCACAGAACGGCAGGCCACTTATCGAGCGTTATTCCGAGTTCATCTGGATCGTGACGCGGTCGACAATATTCGTCTTGCGCTCAATCAGAGCCAGCCGCTGGGTAATGAACGGTTTTACGCCAAGATAGAACAGATGACGGGGATACGATGGGAGACCAAACCGCGTGGTCGACCTCGGAAGGAATCGCTATCTGCTGAGGCGGCGCCCGTTGGGCAGGGTGAGCTTGATCTTCTGGAATAATCGAGCCTGGCCCCTTTAGATCGCCTCCTTTCGCCTCCTTTAGATCGCCTTTAGATCGTACCTTTAGATCGTAAAATTGTACAATCGTATAGTACGGCCAGAGTCCACGCATCGGGAAGTGGGCAAGTGAATATCAACATCCGCATCATGGAGTCTATAAAATATGCCAGGCATATTTGGTATAGTTTCTCGTGACTCAGAACAACGAAATAGGTTCTACGAAACCTGTAAAAACTATTCCCCGTTTAGTTACGCCACTAAGCAAGCTTCGGACTATTGCATAGGCTCTCATGCATTCCATGGAAAAGGTGTCATAGAAGATCAACAAAGAATCGTTGCCGTCGACGGCGAGTTCGAGATTTACCAGACGTTGGCTGATTCGCCGGATCTGCTTTATAAATATAACGACGTGAGTATCTCTACGAGCCAAAAATGCAAAGGCAATCTTTGTGTGGTGGATAAAGACAGCGGGATGCTTTACTTGGCAACAGATCTCTTGGGATGTTTCCCATTGTATTATACTGTTACTAAGGATGCTTTTATCTTTTCATCGCACTTAAAATCTCTTGGTAAATATCTTTCCGATAAACATGATCTCGCCGGCATCGTAGAATTCTTTCTTGGCGGTTATACCTTTAATGATCGTACGCTATATAAAAATATACGTCGCCTCCGTCCTGGCGAGATTATAAAACTAAATAGGCGCACTCTTGAGATCAGCATCGATAACTACAGTAGATTGTGGACCACAAAATCAAATATCGAATCTCGAAAGAAATTAATAGATCATGCTTCAGCGTTACTAAAAGAAAGTATCGATCTGAATCAACGGACACTATTGATGATGTCGGCGGGCTGGGATTCCCGGACGATCCTAGCAGCAGGAATAGCAAATAATAAAACCGACCAAATCCTAGCATACAGTCACGGGGATTTGCTCAGCCGGGAGCTTGGAATCGTTGATCGTATTTCAAAATGTATGAATATTAATTTAGTTACACAATCTATCCACGCGGATATGTACGCGATGGATACTTTGCGCGATAACCTGAGACACACTGAAAATACCATTTTTCCCCATTGGCATTGGGCGGGCAAGCGCGCCAAGGAGCTAGGGGTTCAGAAAATAACCGCTGGTGTATATGGAGAAGCTTTCGGCGGACATTATGGACCACCCATGGTATTACATGGTGCAAGTAAAATTTATAGCACAGGGAAATACCTTTTAAACCTACCCCATTCTGATCAGCGGGATTTGCAACCCGAAGAAGCTTTACAGAAAGCATTCGCTTTGCTTGAGCACACAAACATACGCAAACCTTGGTTCATTTCTGATGAATTTTGGCAAGCCGAGGCAGAACAAACCGGTAAGACCCTTAATGAAGATATTCAGTCGATATTACGCAGATACCAGGCACGAGGTATTGTGGCGCTGGAAAACCTTCTTGAGGCGTTTATAACGGAGCATCGGGGCTCGCAGTATATTGCTGCACAGTTACTAAGTTGCCGCCATCAGGTCGATGTATGTTTGCCTTTTGCGGATCGGAATTTCATCGAATTCGCAACTACACTTCCGTTCGAAGAAAAAGTGCACAACATATTGAATCAAGCAGTTATAAAGAAAATTTCTCCAGAATTACTAAAATTTCCCATGGCAGCCACGCTGCTCTCGGCCAAGCACTCGATAATCCTACAAGAGGCTAGCCGCGCTGCACGCAAAACTCTGGAGGGCCTTAAGTGGAAAGCGCATAGAATGAGTAAAGGCCTGATTAGTGAACCGCGATTGGGCTGGGTAAACTTTAAGTTTCTTTCGAATAATAAGAGTCTCTACGACGTTATTGATTCCCTGACGCAACCCTATTGGGATAAGAAGAAAATGCACGCAAATTTACGTAACCTAAGTCACACTAGCCTGCATCCGACCTCGGATATGCTTATGAAGATACTTTCAATTGATCATTGTCTGGATGCTTAACGTCTGACCATCAATATAAAGAAACGTAACTAAGGGATTAAATTTTAATCCCCCCGTCACCTTTAACGATAACCATACCATCATCCCATGGCGGCATTTCGGCAATACATGGCTCCCGGCCAATATATTTCTTTACGTTGAACACTAATCAACGTCAAAAGGTCCTGACCGAAATACCCTTTTACCTGGCGTGAAACAAAGCCTCCGATCGGCAAGTAAGCAATGACTGTTATTTACCCCGACCTACCACTCTAATGTTGTATTACAACTGTAACAATTTTGTCATACATTCCAGGTAGCCTAGCTTCTCTCATGTGCGGAATGATAAGCTGTATCGTGGACACCGCCGAAGCCAGTACTGCCTATCCTATCCCGCAGCCCGAGCTCTTTCTGAATCGCGAATTGAGCCTGCTCGCCTTTAACCGGCGGGTGCTGGAACAGGCCAAGGACCAGGACACACCGGTGCTTGAACGCCTGCATTTCTTGTGTATTTCCAATACCAATCTGGATGAATTTTTCGAAATCCGAGTCGCTAGTCTGCAGGAACTCGTGGCCTCGGGCTCGGTTCAGGCCGGGCCTGATACTTTGCCCCCCACCGAGGTGATGCGCCAGATCAGCGTCGAGGCCCACAAATTGGTAGAGGAACAATACCGGGTGTTCAACGAGGTATTGATCCCGGATCTGGAGAACGTCGGCATCCGTTTTGTGCGCCGCACCGAATGGAACGCTGCCCAGGAAGAATGGGTGCGCAGCTACTTCCGGCGTGAACTCTTGCCCATGCTGAATCCCCTGGGATTAGACCCAGCCCACCCCTTTCCCCGCATACTCAATAAGAGTTTGAACTTTATCGTTTCGCTCGAGGGCCGGGACGCCTTCGGCCGTCATAGCGGCGTGGCCGTGGTACAAGCGCCGCGTGCCCTGCCGCGCTTGATCCAATTGCCGGCCGAGTCTCAGAGTGGACCGCATGACTTCGTGTTTCTGTCGTCCATCATACATACCCACGTGGAAGAACTGTTCCCCGGCATGACGGTGACGGGTTGCTATCAGTTTCGCGTGACGCGCAATAGCAACCTGTTCTTCGACGAGGAAGAAGTGGGCGATCTGCTGCGCGCGGTGGAGGGCGAGTTACCATCGCGGCGCTACGGAGAAACCGTGCGCCTCGAGGTGGCCGATAACTGTCCTACGGAAATGACGGCCTACCTGCTGCGAAAATTCGATCTCATGCCGGACGATCTGTACCAGGTCAATGGCCCGGTGAATCTCAATCGCTTGCAGGCGTTGCTCGATCTGGTGGATCGCCCGGACCTTAAATACCCCACGTTCGTACCGGAGCTGCCGGCACAATTGGCCGGCAAGAATATCTTCGAGGCCATGCGCCTGGGGGACATATTGCTGCACCATCCGTTCGAGTCGTTCGCCCCGGTGGTGGACTTGGTACGCCAGGCCGCCGCCGATCCGCAGGTCCTCGCCATCAAACAGACGCTTTATCGCACCGGCCCCAATTCGGCCCTGGCCGACGCCCTAGTGGAGGCCGCGCGCGCCGGTAAGGAAGTCGTCGTGATCATCGAACTGCGCGCGCGCTTCGACGAGGAGGAAAACATCAACCTCGCCACACGCCTACAGGAGGCCGGTGCGCACGTGGTCTACGGCGTCGTGGGCTACAAGACCCACGCCAAAATGTTATTGGTACTGCGGCGCGAGAAGAAGCAACTGCGCCACTACGTGCACCTCGGTACCGGCAACTACCACAGCCGCACCGCGCGCATCTACACCGACTACGGGCTATTGACCTGCAACGTGGCCATGGGCGAGGACGTCAACAAAATTTTCCTGCAGCTCACCAGCCTCGGCAAGGTAAAGCGTTTACGCAAACTGCTGCAATCACCGTTTACGCTGCACAAGGGCCTGCTAGAGCGCATAGAACGCGAGTGCACGCATGCCCGCGCCGGCAAGCCGGCACGCATTATTGCCAAGATGAACGCCCTGGTGGAACCGCAAATTATCCAAGCCCTGTACGCTGCGTCGCGCGCCGGCGTTAAAATAGATCTCATCGTGCGCGGCATCTGCTGCCTGCGTCCGGGGGTAGCCGGGGTATCGGACAACATTAGCGTGTGTTCCATTGTCGGCCGGTTTTTGGAACACACACGTGCCTTTTACTTTCACAATGACGGCGAGTTTGAGGTGTTTTGCGCCAGTGCCGACTGGATGGACCGCAATTTTTTCCGGCGCGTGGAAGTGGCTTTTCCGGTGGAGGATAAAGTGCTGCGCGAACGCATCGCCCGCGACCTGGATCGCTATTTGGCTGACAACAGTCAAGCGTGGCTATTGCAAAGCGACGGCAGCTATCGGCGCGCCGTTCCAGGCAAGCACGTACCACACTTGGCGCAACAGGAATTGCTAACTGAACTGACCGGCAGCCGTTAAGCGAGTCTAGGGCTCGCTCTTCCTGGAACTGATGTTTACGCGGGAATGATGGAGAGACCGCGCGATCCGCCATGGTCGCGGGTGTATATCGGAACTGGGCGGGCTCTTCCCTCATCCGGCCCTGCGGGCCACCTTCTCCCGCACGCGGGAGAAGGGAATTTGTGCGACTCCTGCGGCCGGGTTCCTGGGTAGATGAAGCCAATCGTATGTTCCATTGTGACGAAGCACTACATTAAGACACGGTCAAGGTAAAGCGCGCCGCCTTGAGGTATTCAACCTCGCGCTGCAGGTCGTCGCGTGTCAAGGGATGCTGGTCACGCCATTTTCCGGGGAGGCGCAGGGTCAACGAACGCTTGTCCGGTATCAGCCGCGGCGCCGGCGGCGGCATGTCGCTGCGGCCTCGATGCAGCAGCACTGCAAGCCGCAACAGCACGCATAGGTAACGTGCGATACGCCGTTGTTGGCGCGGCAGTACCTCCAGCACGTCGTCCGCCAGACGCCGGCGATGCCCGCGGATCAGCGCCGCCAGCAGCCGTTGTTCCTGGCACGAAAATCCCGCCAGATCCGAATGTTCCACCAGATAGGCGCCATGTCGATGGTATTTGGTGTGGGCGATGGCGAGTCCGACCTCGTGCAGGCGCGCCGCCCAGCCGAGTAATTGCGCGGCGCGTTCATCCAACTCCCAGTCCGCCGCCACTTGCGCAAAACAGGTCAAGGCAGTGGCCGCCACGCGCTCGGCCTGGGCGATATCCACGCGATAGCGCGCACTCATGTCACGTATGGTCTGTTCGCGTATGTCCTCGTATCCGATGCGGCCGACAAGATCGTACAGCAGGCCTTCGCGCAACGCCCCGCTGGAAACGCGCAGGCGCTCTATTCCTAAGGCCTCGAAGAGCGCATGCAAAATCGCCACGCCGCCGGGAAACACCGGCGCGCGCTCCATACCCACGCCCGCCAGCATGAGATGCTCGACATTGCCGGCGGTGAGCAAGGCATCGCGCAGGCGCTCCAGGGACGCCAGGGTAATCTCCTCCACTGCCCAGCCCTGTGCCTGCACCACCCCGGCCACCGCGCGTATGGTGCCGGAACTC
>JANOTM010000143.1:0-3031 GCA_031416355.1 Gammaproteobacteria bacterium | reverse complement strand
CATCCCCGGCAATCACGACGAGGTGTTCCGCGACCATTACGACCGGGTGTTCGGCGGCGTCAAGGTCGCACCCGAGGCGATCCACATCACGCGCGACGGACGGCGCCTGCTGATTCTGCACGGCGACGAGTTCGACGCCGTCGTCAAACACAGCAAATGGCTCGCAGTGTTCGGCGGCTGGCTCTACGACTGGCTGTTACAGCTCAACCGCTGGGTCAATCTCGTGCGCCGGCGCTGCGGGGTCAGTAATTGGTCGCTTGCCGCCTACCTCAAGCCCAAGGTCAAAAACGCCGTGAACTTCATCAGCCACTTCGAACAGGCGGTGGTGCGCGAGGCACGCCGGCGGCACGTGGACGGCGTTATCTGCGGTCACATCCACCGCGCCACCATCGAAGACTACAGCGGCGTGTTGTACTGCAACGACGGCGATTGGGTCGAATCCTGCACCGCACTGGTTGAACACCTAGACGGGCGTCTGGCCATCATTCATTGGGCGGATGAAAGCGTTTACCTGCTGCAGGAGACCGAGCATGAAATTAATTATAGTCACCGACGCTTGGCACCCACAGACTAACGGCGTCGTCGTCACCCTTACCCGCACACGCGAAGAGTTGGAAAAGCTCGGACATGCGGTCAGCGTCATCGGACCCGACGCCTTTCGCACCTTTCCGTGCCCTTCCTATGCGGAAATCCGGCTGGCTCTGTTCGCGCGCCGGAAGCTGCACGCCATGCTCGATCGCTTGGGCCCCAATGCCGTGCACATCGCCACCGAGGGGCCCTTAGGTCTAGCGGCGCGCGCCTGGTGCCGGAAGCGTGACTTTCCTTTCACCACCTCCTTTCACACCCAGTTCCCGGAGTACATCCAGTTGCGCACGCGCATACCGGTGGCCCTCACTTACCGGTGGATGCGTTGGTTTCACGCACCGGCAGCGACCGTCATGGTGGCCACGCCCAGCCTGCGCCGGTGTCTTGAAGACCGGGGTTTTCAGCGCCTCGGGTTGTGGTCGCGCGGCGTCGATACCGAGGTGTTCCGGCCGCGCGACCAGAGGTTACTCGACGTGCCGCGCCCGGTATTCATGTACGTGGGCAGGGTTGCGGTGGAGAAGAACATCGAGGCCTTTCTGCGCCTCGATCTTGCCGGCAGCAAGTTCGTGGTCGGCACCGGTCCCGACCTGGATAGATTGAAGCATCAGTATCCGGAGGTCCATTTCACCGGCCACCAGCAACGCGAGGATGTTGCCAAACATCTGGCGGCGGCCGACGTGTTTGTATTTCCCAGTCGCACCGACACCTTCGGACTGGTGCTGCTGGAGGCGCTGGCCTGTGGCATACCGGTGGCGGCGTACCCGGTGCAGGGTCCCATAGATATCATAGAGAACGGGGTAACCGGCTATCTGGATGAGGATTTGGGCACGGCGGCCTTGAAAGCCTTGACCCTAGCCCCGGCGAACTGCCGACGCGCGGCGCAGCGCTACACCTGGACCGCCTGCACACGCCAATTTCTGAGTCAATTACATATCTTTTCAACGGCGGCGGAAACCCGCGCGGCGGCGAACTGACACTGTTGCAGAATTACCGGCCGAGCACGGCGCGTCCTTCGCCGCGCGGATCGCTGGCGGCTTCGACGCGCTTGGTTTTCTTGTACCAGACTATGGCCTGCATGTTGCCGTAGCCCGCTGCCCGCAATGTTAATGCATGGCCGCGCGCCGCCAGTTCGCGCGCCTCGTCGGCGCTGAAAGCGCCCGGCTCATGCTCCACCACGTCGGGCAAATACTGATGATGAAAGCGCGGCATGGCGACCCAGTCCTGTACGCCACCGCGACCCTGGGCAAACTCGAGGGCCGCGAGCAACACCATGGTGGGGATGCGGCTGCCCCCGGGCGTGCCCAGGATCATCACCGCATCGGGTGTTTCCAGAAAGGTGGGTGTCATACTCGACAGCGGACGCTTGCCCGGGGCAATGGCATTGGCCTTGCTGCCGACCAGGCCATAGGTATTGGCTGCGCCCGGCTTGGCGGAGAAATCGTCCATCTCGTTATTCAGCAGCACACCGGTGCCCTCGGGCATAAAGCCGGAGCCGAACAATGTATTGAGACTTAAAGTCACCGCCACCCGATTACCCGCGCGGTCCAGGACGGAGAAATGGGTGGTCTCGGTTCCCGTGGGCCGCGGGTCCTCGTTAACTCGCGGTGCGATGTCCGAGCGTAAACTGCGCGCATAGGCCGGGCTGATCAACTTCGGGACATCCATGGCGACAAAATCCGGATCGCCGAGGTGGCGCGCGCGCTCGCGATAGGCCAAACCCATGGCCTGGATGATGCGCTCCTGGCGTTCCACGGCCGGCATGCTCGTCAAGGGATAGGCATCGAGTATGTTCAGCATCTGCGCCAGTACGACGCCCCCGGACGACGGCGGCGGCGCCGAGGTGATGGTCATGTCGCCATAACGGGCGCGCAACGGCCGGCGCTCTACTACTCTATAGTGCTGCAAGTCGCGCAAAGACCAGATACCGCCGGCGGCGCGCACCCCTGCCACCAGGCGCTGGGCCGTTTCCCCGGCGTAGAACCCGGCACGCCCGCGGGCAGCGATGCGTTTCAGGGTCGCCGCCAGTTCCGGCTGACGCAGCACGTAACCCGGCTCGGGCACGAAACCCCCGTCCAAAAAAATTGTGGCGGCGGCGGGCGACACGCGCAGCGCCTCGCTGCGTCGCTCGGCCATGGATTGATAACGCGCACTCACGGCAAATCCATTCTTGGCTATGCGTATGGCCGGCGCCAGGCTCTGCGCCAAGGGCAAACGCCCGTAGCGGCGGGCGATGTGCACCAGCGCCGCGGGCGTGCCGGGAATCGCCGCCGCCAAGGGGCCATCCAGGGAAAGTTGCGGCAATACCTTGCCATCTTTGTCCAGATACATATCGGCACGCGCCGCTAAAGGCGCACGCTCGCGGCCGTCCACCACGGTCTCGAAACCGTCGGTGGCACGATGCAACAACCAGAAGCCGCCGCCGCCGAGCCCGGAGTTCGCCGGCTCC
>JANOTM010000142.1:0-14201 GCA_031416355.1 Gammaproteobacteria bacterium | reverse complement strand
GCTCTACAATATGTCGCGCGCCTACGAAGAACTGGGGCAAGTTGAAGAAGCGATGAAGGTGATGACTCAGATAGTCACCCAGTATCCGCGCTCGCGCTCCTTGGACGAGGTGCAGTTCCGCCGCGGCGAGTATTTTTTCACCCGCAAGAAATTTCTCGACGCCGAGGACGCCTACAAGGCCATTGCCGATATCGGTCCGCGTTCATCGTTCTACGAGCTGGCGCTGTACAAACTGGGCTGGGCGTTTTACAAACAAGAACTATATGAAGATGCCTTGCACAGATTCATCGGCGTTCTGGACTACAAGGCGTCGACCGGATACAACTTCGAGAAGGTCACGGATGATATCGAGAGGCAACGCGTCGACGACACCTTCCGCGTCATCAGTCTGAGTTTTTCCAACCTCGGCGGTTCATCAGTGCTGGTGGATTACTTCGCCAAACTCGGCAAGCGACCGTATGAACTGAACATCTATAGCAATCTGGCCGAATACTACCTCGACAAACGCCGTTACCAAGATGCGGCGGTGACCTACAAGGCCTTCGTCCAACGCAATCAATTTCATAAAATCTCACCGCATTTCGACATGCGTGTCATCGCTATCTACAAGCAAGGTAGTTTTCCCAGATTGGTCATCGACTCCAGCAAGGAGTTCGTCACCCACTATGGGCTGAAGTCCGAATACTGGAAGCACTTCGACCCCAAGGCCTATCCGGAGGTATTGGGGCACGTGAAGACGAATCTGCGCGAACTCGCAAACTATTACCACGCGCTTTACCAGGACAAGCAGTTCGCCAAAGACAGGGGCGAGAATTTTCGCGAAGCACGGGTCTGGTATCGGGAGTTCCTCACATCGTTCCCGAAAGACCCTGGGTCGCCCGCCATCAACTACCAGCTCGCCGAGTTGCTGCTGGAGAACAAGATGTACGCGGACGCCGCCGTGGAGTACGAACGCACCGCCTATGACTACCCCGCCCATGACAAGGCGCCGGCGGCCGGTTATGCCGCGGTGTTTGCTTACCGCGAGAGCGCCAAGCTGGCGCCAGCGCCGGCCACGAATGCCAGGCGCGAAGTCATCCGTAGCTCACTTAAGTTCGTGGATACTTATCCTAAACACGAAAAGGCCACGGTGGTGCTGAGCACGGCCGCGAGCGATCTCTATGAGATGAAGGATTATGTACTGGCGCTGACAGTCGCCCGCAGGCTGATCACCGGCTATCCGGCGGCCGAACAAGCCCTCCAGCGCGCGGCCTGGCTGGTCGTGGCCCATGCCTCGTTCGAGAAGGAACAATACAAAGATGCCGAAGACGGCTACGGCCATGTGCTGCGGCTCACCACCAAGGACGACAAATCCGGTGACGCTCTCATCGATAATCTCGCCGCATCTATCTACAAACAGGGCGAACAGGCCGGCAAGCTCGGAGATCAGCGCTTGGCGGTGGCTCACTTCCTGCGCATCGCGAAAGTCACACCGGGCTCGAGCATACGGCCGGCGGCCGAATACGACGCCGTGGCCGCTCTGATCCAGCTCAAGGATTGGGACCAGGCCCTGGCCGTGCTGCACAACTTCAGAAAGGACTACCCGGGCCACAAACTGCAACCCGAGATCACCAAGAAAATGGCCCTGGTCTACAAGGAAGCCGGCAAGCTCGCCATCGCCGCGGCCGAGTATGAGCGCATCGAAAAAGAATCGAAAGACGATGAGGTGCGCCGCGGTGCGTTGTTGCTGGCGGCCGACCTCTATGAGCAGGCCAAGGAGACCGATCGTGCCCTGGAAGTCTACCGGCGCTATGTGGCCTACTTCCCGAAACCGCTGGAGCTTGCGCTGGAGTCGCGCCACAAGATCGCCCAGGTCTATAAGGCGCGCAATAACACCAGCGCCTACCTGAACGAGCTTAAACAGATACTGGCCCTGGACGCACAGGCCGGTCGCGAGCGCACCGACCGTACCCGCTATTTGGGCGCAACCGCCGCCTTGCATATCACCGAGCCGCTGTACGAGCAGCTGGTGGCGATCAAACTGGTGCAACCGTTCGAGAAGAACCTGATCAAGAAACGTAACGCCATGAAGACCGCCACCGACGCCTTTGGCAAGCTGGTGGATTATGGGGTAGGCGACGTCACGGCGGCGGCGACCTATTACCTGGCGGAGATCTATTATCACTTTAACAAGGCCCTGATCGAATCCGAGCGGCCGAAAAATCTGAACGCCTCCGAACTTGAACAGTATGAATTGGTACTCGAGGAAAAGGCATTCCCCTTCGAAGAGAAGGCGATCGCGGTGCACGAAAAGAATCTTGGGCTGATGTCGGTTGGTGTGTACAACTCGTGGATAGACAAGAGCATCGCGAGACTCGCGGCGCTGATGCCGGCGCGCTATGCAAAGCCCGAGGTGAACACCGGCTTCATCGACACCATCGGCCCATTCCGCTACTAGCCGGTACCGAGGTGTCGCGTCGATGAGGGAAATAAATGGCCGCCCGACTCGGGGATCCACCGCCACCATGGTGGATCGGTTGCCAGCCAGCGTGGCATTTCGGATGGAGCACGGGTGCGACTGTCGGAATTGCATTGACAGTTGCCGGGTTTCTAGCTATTTCGTAGGTAACACCAAGCCGCTAAGGCCGCAAGATGAATGAGATTTTAAGGGCCCATATGCTAAACCAACGATCCGCATGGGTGTCGTGCACCGGCCTGTGGTGGCTAGCGGCATTGGTCCTGCTGGTTTCCGGCTGCGCCCAGGGTCCGATAAAAGAAGCTGCCGGCCCAACCCAAGGTCAGGACCGCACCCCGCCCAGAATAACCGAGAGCGTTGACCCGGAGGTGCGCGCCGACTTTGACGCGGCCATGAAGTTCTTGCAGGCGGAGAATTATGAAAAAGGGATAGAACTGCTCACCAAGCTCACGCAGCGCGCGCCAACCCATATCACGCCCTATATCAACCTGGCCATGGCCTACCAGCGTATCGGCAATCTGACCGCGGCGGAAGAGCATCTGAAAAAGGCCATGGAGCTTAACCCCGACCATCCCATCGCCAACCACGAGTATGGTCTATTGTATCGCCGCACCGGCCGGTTTGTGGAGGCGCGCAAGAGCTACGAAAAGGCGCTGGAAAAGCTCCCGGCGCTTCTGCCCGCCAGAAAAAATCTGGCTATACTTTGTGACTTATACCTGAGGGATATGGAATGCGCGTTGAAAAATTACCAGTTGTACGGCCAGGCCGCGCCGGACGACAAGGCGGTGCAGATATGGATAGCCGATCTGCAAACAAGGGTCGGACGTTAGTGCGGTGTTTCGCAAGCTATGGACTACATGATTTACTCCGCCCCCACCGTTCCCTCTCCCCCAACGGGGGAGAGGGTTAGGGTGAGGGGAATTTTCAGTTTTTGCCCCTCATCCTAGCCTTCTCCCTGAGGGAGAAGGGACTCTGGGTTTTGAGGACATGCCGCCAGGAGGTCCAATGTTCAGGAATCTTGTTTTTTGCACCACACTCCTGCTGCTGCCGGCATCGGTCTTGGCACAGGGCAAGAATGACGCCGGCAAAAAAGTGGGGTCCGAGGCCAAGGCGGTGTCGGGCATGTCGATCGTGGGCAACAACGAGTCACCCAAGTCGCTCTATATCGTCCCGTGGAAGGGCTCGGACCTGGGCGCGGAAACCAGCTTTAACTCGTCGCTTTTGGATGACAGTACCGCGCCGGTGGATAAAGAAGTATTTATGCGCGCACTCGACTACTATGAGCTCAGCAACCCGAATTGACCAGTGCACCTGGATAACAAGATAAGGACTTAAAAAATGGAATACATTAACGATATCGTCATTTTTTATCGCGATGGCGGGGCATTCATGCATCCGATACTCCTCGTAGGAGCCATCGGGCTCGCGATTATCATTGAACGTACCATAAAGCTGACACAGGTAGGGTCCGCCAATCGGAAAATGTGGACTATGCTGCACCCGGTTCTCGTGGAACGCGACTTCGACAAGGCACGTGCGATGACCGCCGGTAACAAGTCCACCATCAGCGAACTGCTAAATCTTGGCCTGGAGCGGCAAGGCGCGGTCCGGCGCCGGGACGACATCGAGATCGCCATGGAAGAAGGCATGATGGAGATCATACCGCAGCTGGAAAAACGCACCGGCTATGTCGCCCTATTCGCCAATGTCGCCACCTTGCTCGGCCTGCTCGGCACGATTATCGGCCTGATACAGGCGTTCAACGCCGTGGCCAAGGCCAATCCGGCGGACAAGGCCGAATTGCTGTCGGCCAGCATTTCGGTCGCCATGAACACCACCGCGTTTGGTTTGATCGTGGCGGTTCCACTGTTGATCGCCCACCACTATCTGAATTCTAAAACCGGAGAAATTGTCGACAGCCTGGAAATGGCCTCGGTCAAGACGCTGAATGTCATTGTTTCTTCGGCCACCTCGCCTCTGCCCAAGTAAACGGCCATGTCCCGATTGACACGCCACCGGGTTAAGAGAGAGACCCCGGACGTGGATGTCACCACCTTCTTGAACTTGATGGTGGTGCTGATTCCATTCTTGCTGGTCACCGCGGTATTTTCCCGTATTACCATCTTCGAGCTCGACCTGCCGACAGCGGCCGGTGGACAAGTCGTCGATAGGCCTGTCGTGACGATCGAGGTGATGGTGCGCAAGTCACGCCTGGAGATCGGGGATGGCAGCAAGGTGGTGGTATCGATACCCAGCGCAGGCGGCCAGTACGACCTTGCCAAGTTATCGGAAGCCCTCCAGAATCTGAAAAACACCTATAAGGACAAGAAAGATGTCACGGTTCTGGTGGAACCGGACATCGACTACCAAGACGTTATTCACGTCATGGATGCGGTCAGGGTGGCCGAGATCAAGCAGCCCGACGGCCAGGAAGTGAAGAAAATACCGCTATTCCCCGAGATATCCATAGGCGCGGCGCCATGAAGAACACCCGACGCCTCAGGCGCATGGCGCGCACGAAGAAACATCGCAGCGCCCTGAATCTCACGTCGCTCATGGACGTGTTCACCATACTGGTGTTCTTTCTACTGGTGAATCAATCCTCGGTCGAGGTGGTGGAACCGCCGAAAGAAATCAAATTGCCCGACTCTATCGTCGAGGCCAAGCCGCGCCCGACGGTCACGATGCTGGTTAGTGGTAAGTCGGTCATGGTGCAGGGCGAGTTCGTGGCATCGATCGACGAAGTGCTTGCATCGAAAGACGAACGCATCGCACCTATCGTCGCAAAGCTAACGCAGATCAGGCGCAGCGCTATCGGTGTCAGCGCGGCGGCGGCGGCGAAGAACGACGAAATCGTTATCCTGGCCGACAAGACGATACCGTTCAAGATACTGCAGAAACTGATGTCGACATCCGCGATATCCGGTTACTCCAAGATATCGCTTGCGGTAATCCAGAAGGCCTCCCAAAAAGCACCTCCAAGCTAGTTGGCGGAATGCGTGACGACAACGACCTCTCAAGAACAGCAGATACTGCACGCGCAGATCGACGAGAACCGCAAGGAACTTGCGGCCCTCGAAGGCAAGTTGCGTACCGTGGACAAGAAGCTCGCGGATATGTCCGCACAGCGCCAGCAATATGAACTGTTGGCCCAGGTGTGCGCATCATTGGACAAGCTGGAAGAGCTGGGTGCCGCCGATCTGTTCTGGGGTGAGCAACCCAAGACCCAGGATATCACGGCGCACTTAGGCCGCGTGCGCAGCGCGGCGGCGGCGTTTCAAGAGAAGGTTGCAACCGTCGACGACAGCCGCAGGAAAATCCAGGACCAGATTCAGAAGCAGTCGGTAAAAATCAACTTTCTGAATGAAGACCTGGCGGAGCAGCAAGAACTCGAAGAGCTCGCCAAATACGAATACGTCGTCCACCGCGAGGTCGCTCCGCGTCCCTACCGGCCCATGGTGATGCCCTGGAAAGGGCAGCGCGAGGATGAACATCGTTTCCGCAAGTCCTTGCTCCTCAGTTTACTGCTGGCGCTATTGTTCGGTTATTTGATCGAAATCTGGATACTGCCGATCATCGACCAAGATGAGATAGTTAAAATACCCGAAAATATAGTACAACTGGCGCGGCGCGAGCCACTCAAGCCGGTGGAAAAGAAGTCCGAACAGAAGGAGGAAAAACTCAGCAAGGAGAAACCCAAGTCCGAGGAAAAACAACAGGCGCGCGCCAAGGCTGAAAAGGCCGGCGTCCTGGCGTTCAAGGGCGCCTTTACCGATTTGATCGATGATGTCCCGGATAAGCTCGGCGTAGACGCGCGGGTCAGCAACAGCGGCAAGCTGACGACCGGGCAAACCCAGCGCTCGATCGTGGTGGCGCAGGGGCGTGGCGGCAGCGGCGGTATCAGTTCAGCCGCCCTGAGCCGCAACGTCGCCGGTACCGGCACACGCATGGGGGGCGTGGGATTCTCGCGCGTGGAAAGCGCCGTCGGCACGGCGGCGGGCGCGGATCGTCCGCTCAGCTCGGGCCTGGGGCCGGCGCGCACCGACGAGGAAATACAGATCGTCTTCGATCGCTACAAGGCCGCGCTTTATCGCATTTACAATCGCGAATTGCGCACCGATCCGACGCTACGCGGGAAGATGATCCTGCGCATCACCATCGAACCCAGTGGCGAAGTGTCCGCCTGCAAGATCGAGTCGACGACCCTGGCATCCCCGGTACTATCGACCGAAATCGTCGAACGCGTGAAAAAATTCAACTTCGGCGCGAAAGACGGCGTGCCGAGAATTACCATTCTTTATCCCATCGACTTCCTGCCGGCGGCGAGCTGAGCAATGGGTTTTCTGCTGTACCAATGCGAGGCCCGTTGGGTGCACACTGTCCGTCGCGGGCTGCGCCCAAGCACGGCGCAAACCGGCAATGCCAGCCTGCCCGAACGGTCCACTTCCGCGGCCAAGCCGGCGGGAATTTTGGAAGACAGTGCCCTGTGGGCCGAGTGGCACTTACTTAAGGCAATCGTCAGGACTTTTCGTCATTCCCGCGCAAGCGGGAATCCAGGAGGCCTGTAAAAAAACCGCTGGATTCCCGCTTGCGCGGGAATGACGGGATGTTGGGCTTTTGTGGCATAAGTAGTGAATTGATTGGGTAGTGCCCTTAAGTAAGGGCCATTCCCCTGTGGGCCGGACTCCCGTTAGCCTTCAACTTCCTCGGCCGGCTCCCGGACCCTGGGCGCGCTGTATGCATACCGCACCCAAGGCACCCGCCGCGTACCCCAGTAATGCAGCGTGGGCCTGATCATTTCCGGATGATCGAGACTGCCTATGGTGATGTCGATCAGGCCCGGAATATAGCTAGCGGTCAGGCTAATCTGCGTACCACAAGCGGGACAGAAGCTGCGGCGCCCGTCGGTGGAAGAGGCATAGGTGGCCGGTCGGGCCCCGGGAAAGCTCACCTGGTGCTTCTTGAACATCGCCCAGGCCATCGAGGACACGGTGCTGGCACGTCGGCAGAGGGAGCAATGACATATCGCCGTCATCACGGGCGCACCGGTGATCTCGTATCGGATAGCGCCGCACAGGCAACCGCCTTCCATTTTTTGCTCGGTCATTAATGTCTCCTTTGTATATGAAAGCTAACGGCTTTAGACCCAACCCCTTACCATCAAACATCGCAAAGAAAGGCGGCACACACCCCATCGATATTAAGGGTACCTCTATAAATTGTGATTCCGTCATTCCCGCGTAAGCGGGAATCCAGCATGTTCAATGTGTTATAGATTCCCGCTTTCGCGGGAATGACGATTTTTAGAGGTGCCCTTAAGTTTAAGCTGTTGTTTTTTTGGATGCTGCGACAAGAAAAATACCACTTACGGATAGCGACAGCGACGCCCCGGACCAGGGGCCATACCGGAAGGATAGCGGGAGAAAGATAACCAGTCTGCGTCAACACCGTCTCCGTGTCGAAAAGCGATACTGTCAGCGCATTAAACGATTAATTTGATCCCGTGACAAGTGGCTTAGCACACATAGGTGCGCGCTATTTTTATTGTAGGCTGTGGCCGGTGGCGCCGGGCTCCCCGCTGCGCACTTCGGCGGGGGTGGCGTCGCGGATATTCTGGACTGTGACCTCGAAACTCACGGTCTGGCCGGCCAAGGGGTGGTTGGCGTTCACCGTGAGGGTAGTTTCGCTGATCTGGGTGACGACAAAGGTGGGCTGTTCGCCTTTGGCGTTTTGCGCCTCTAGCTGGGCGCCCAGGTGGTGGAATTGCTCGGGTACGTTGTCGAGATCATCGGTAAAGGTGAGCCCCGGATCGTGCCGGCCAAAGCCCTCTTCCGGCGACAGGGAAACGGAAATCTTGGCGCCTACCGTGCACCCTTCCAGCGCCCTTTCCACCTTGCGGAACAGCTTGCTGTTCATGCCGTGGACATAATCTATGGGCAGGTCGGTGTATTCGAAAATCTCGCCGTCCTGTTTGCGAATTACGTAGGTAAGCGATACGACCTTGTTGGCTGTTACCGTATCCGGCTACATCGCGGTCGGTGTTTATTTGGTACGGTCGCGGATCTTGCTGATGGCGCGCAACTGCGCCATGGCCTCCGCCAGCTCCGCCTGGGCGCGCACGTAGTCTATGCCCGAGAGACGGTTTTTCATGGCCTCTTCCGCACGCCGCTTGGCCTCCAGCGCCGCGGCTTCGTCCAAGTCCTTGGCGCGCACCGCGGTGTCCGCCAGTATCGTGACCACGTGCGGCTGGACTTCCAGCAGGCCGCCGGACACATAGAAATGCAGTTCTTCTTGCGCCGTGCGCACGCGCACCTCGCCCGGCTTCATGCGCGCGATCAACTGGGTGTGGCGCGGCAACACGCCGATCTCGCCGCTCACCGTCGGCGCGAACACCATCTCGGCGGTGCCGGAAAAGATTTCCTTCTCCGCGCTTACGATGTCTACATGCATGGTCATCGCCATAGAATCAGATCCAAGTTGCAAGGATTTCTTTTATATCCAAGTGTAGTGCTTCGTTCTTTCTGGAACTTATGTTTACCCTCAGCATTGTCTGCTGTTTAAACCCAGGGTCCCTTCTCCCTTGGGGAGAAGGACAGGATTAGGGGCAAAGACCGAAGATTCCCCCTCACCCTAACCCTCTCCCCCGTTGGGGGAGAGGGAACATGGGAACGCAGGGCAAATCATAAGTTTCATTGATTGCGAAGCGCTACACTAGCCAGTTGTGTTCTGTACCTACCGTTACAGTGTTTTGGCCTTCTCCACCACTTCGTCTATGCCGCCGACCATGTAGAACGCCTGCTCTGGCAGGTGATCGTAGTCGCCGTTGACGATGCCGCGGAAACCGCGCAGGGTTTCCTTGAGGGAGACGTACTTGCCGGGCGTGCCGGTGAATACTTCCGCCACGAAGAACGGTTGCGACAAAAAGCGCTGGATCTTGCGGGCACGGGTCACGATGCGTCGGTCTTCTTCCGACAATTCATCCATGCCGAGAATAGCAATGATGTCCTGCAGCTCTTTGTAGCGTTGTAGCGTCGCCTGCACGTCGCGCGTGGTGCGGTAATGCTCTTCACCGATAACGTTGGGGTCCACCTGGCGACTGGTGGAATCCAACGGATCCACCGCCGGGTAAATGCCGAGCTCCGCCACTTGGCGCGACAACACCACGGTGGCATCCAGGTGCGAAAAGGTGGTGGCCGGCGACGGATCGGTCAAGTCGTCGGCCGGCACATACACCGCTTGTATCGACGTGATGGAACCGGTCTTGGTGGAGGTAATGCGCTCCTGCAATATGCCCATTTCGTATGCCAGGGTCGGCTGGTAACCCACCGCCGACGGCATGCGGCCGAGGAGCGCGGAGACTTCGGTGCCCGCCAGGGTATAGCGATAGATGTTGTCGATGAACAACAGCACGTCGCGGCCTTCGTCGCGGAAGTTCTCGGCGATGGTGAGTCCGGTGAGCGCCACGCGCAGGCGATTGCCCGGCGGCTCGTTCATTTGACCGTACACCAGGGCCACCTTGTCGAGCACGCCGCCTTCTTTCATCTCATGATAGAAGTCGTTGCCTTCACGGGTACGTTCGCCCACGCCGGCGAACACTGAATAGCCGGAATGTTCCATGGCGATGTTGCGGATGAGCTCCATCATGTTCACGGTCTTGCCGACGCCGGCGCCGCCGAACAGGCCGACCTTGCCGCCCTTGGCGAACGGGCACATGAGATCAATCACCTTGATGCCGGTTTCCAGCAGCTCGGCGCTGGCGGCCAGGTCTTCGTATTTCGGCGCTTGGCGGTGTATGGGCATGGTCTTTTCCGCCGCCACCGGGCCTTTGTCGTCTATGGGTCGGCCGAGCACGTCCATGATGCGGCCCAGGGTCTTTTGGCCCACCGGCACCGAGATCGGCGCACCGGTATTCTTGACGCCGGTGCCGCGCCGCAGACCATCGGTGGTGCCCATGGCGATGCAGCGCACAATGCCATCGCCCAACTGCTGCTGAACTTCGAGGGTGAGACCGTCGCCGTCCAGCACCAGTGCGTCATACACTTTAGGCAGTGCCTCGCGCGGGAATTCCGCGTCCACCACCGCGCCGATAATCTGTACGACCTTGCCCGTCGCTGCTGCACTCATTCTTCGCACCTCGTTGTAATTAGTTCAGAGAAAAGAGAAAAGTAAACCCCTTTGTCTTGCATGCTTTAAACCTTTCTCTTGCATCTTTCCTCTGAGAACAATAAATAGCGCACCCCGCTAACTATGTGGTCCCCTCTGCCTCTGGGCATAGGTATCTACACAAACCAGGTAGGGTGGGCATCGCCCACCACAATGGCCGTGGTTAGCTCAGGCTGGTGGGCGATGCCCACCCTACACTCACTACGCTCACTGAAAAAGTTATTGGTGGCTTCGTTGCACACCCTCACCCCATCCCTCTCCCGCTGTCGCGGGAGAGGGGGAGTCGGTGAAAATCTCTTTTTTACACGGCCGCGGCTCCACCCACGATCTCGGAAATCTCCTGGGTGATGGCGGCCTGGCGCGCCTTGTTATAGCGCAGCTTCAATTCATCGATCAGCTTGCCGGCGTTGTCCGACGCCGACTTCATGGCGACCATGCGCGCCGACTGCTCGCTCGCCAGATTTTCCACCACACCTTGATAGACCAGGGTTTCGATGTAGCGCGTCAACAGGTCATCGATGACCACCTTGGCGTCGGGCTCGTAGATGTAGTCCCAGTGGACAGCCAAGCTCTCCTTGGCGATTTTTTCCGCGCGCGCCGGCAGCGGTAGCAATTGTTCCACCATGGGCGACTGCGACATGGTGTTGACAAAGGTACTGTACACCACATACACCCGGTCGAGCCTGCCTTCGCTGTAGGCGTCCAACATGGTTTTGACGGTACCTATAAGCTGCTCCACGCGCGGGGCATCGCCCAGGTGCGAGACGTGCGCGACGATATTGGCGCCGATGCGTTTCATAAAACCAAAGCCCTTACCGCCTATGGTGCAGACGTCGACCTGAGCCTTCTTGTCGTTCCAGGTACGCATGGCGCCCAGGGCCGCTTTCAGCAAATTGGTATTCAGACCGCCGCACAGTCCGCGGTCGGAAGTGATGACGATAAATCCCACGCGCCGCGCCTCGCGCTCCACCAAGAACGGGTGGCGGTATTCGGGGTGCGCGTAGTGCAGGTGGCCTATGACATTGCGTATCTTTTCCGCGTACGGGCGCGCGTTGCGCATGCGCTCCTGGGCCTTGCGCATCTTGCTGGCCGCCACCATTTCCATGGCGCGCGTGATCTTCTGCGTGTTTTGCACGCTCTTGATCTTGGTGCGTATCTCTTTGCCTATGGCCATGGATCAGTGCTCAGCGCGTAGCGCGCGTTTACCAGGTGTTGGTTGCCTTGAAAGTGGTCAGGGCGGATTGCAACTTCGCCGCCATGGCGTCCGGGTAGTCACCGGTCTGATTGATTTCGTCCATGATCGCGGCCTGGGTGGATTTCATATACGCCTGCAGCGCGGCATCGAACGCCTGGACCTTGGCAGGCTCCACGTCGTCCAGGAAACCCTGGTTGACGGCGTACAGCGACACCGCCATTTGCGCCACGTTCATGGGCGAGTATTGCTTTTGTTTCATGAGTTCCATAATGCGCACGCCGCGGTCCAGCTGCTTGCGCGTGGCCGGATCGAGGTCGGACGCGAACTGCGCGAACGCCGCCAGTTCGCGGTACTGGGCCAGGGCCAGACGCACGCCGCCGCCGAGCTTCTTGATGATCTTGGTCTGGGCGGCGCCACCGACGCGCGACACCGACAGGCCGGCGTTGATGGCCGGGCGCACACCGGCGTTGAACAAGTCGGTTTCGAGAAAGATCTGGCCGTCGGTGATGGAGATGACGTTGGTCGGCACGAACGCCGACACGTCGCCGGCCTGGGTTTCGATCACCGGCAGCGCCGTGAGCGAACCGGTCTTGCCCTTTACCTTGCCGCCGGTGATTTTCTCCACGTGCTCGGCGCTCACGCGCGCGGCGCGCTCCAGCAGGCGTGAATGCAAATAGAACACATCGCCAGGATAGGCCTCGCGGCCCGGCGGACGCCGCAGCAGCAGGGAAATCTGGCGATACGCCCAGGCCTGCTTGGTGAGATCGTCGTAAATAATCAGCGCGTCGCGGCCGCTGTCGCGGAAGTACTCGCCCATGGAACAGCCGGCGTACGGCGCGATGTATTGCATGGCGGCGGAATCCGCCGCGGTCGCCGCCACCACGATGGTGTGGCCCATGGCGCCGTGCTCTTCCAGCTTACGCACCACCGACGCCACCGACGATGCCTTCTGGCCTATGGCGACGTAGATGCAAATAACGCCGGTACCCTTCTGATTAATGATCGCGTCCACCGCCACCGCGGTCTTGCCGGTCTGGCGGTCGCCGATGATGAGCTCGCGCTGGCCGCGGCCTATGGGTACCATGGCGTCGATGGCCTTGAGGCCGGTCTGCACCGGCTGCGATACCGACTTGCGGCTGATGACGCCGGGCGCCACTTTTTCTATGGGCGCGGTGAGCTTGGCCTTGATCGGGCCGCGACCGTCTATGGGTATGCCTAGGGCATCCACCACCCGGCCGATGAGCTCTTCACCCACCGGCACTTCCAGAATCTTGCCGGTGCAGCGCGCGCTGTCGCCTTCGCCTAAGTGCAAGTAGTTGCCGAGGATCACGGCGCCCACCGAGTCGCGCTCCAGGTTCAGCGCCAGACCAAAAGTGTTGCCGGGGAATTCGATCATCTCTCCCTGCATGACATCCGCCAGCCCGTGGATGCGCGCGATGCCGTCGGTGAGGCTGACCACCGTGCCTTCGGTGCGGGCCTCGGCCCGGGTTTCGAATTTTTCGATGCGCTTTCTAATCAGGTCGCTGATTTCGGAAGGATTAAGCTGGCTCATGGAGATTACCTTTAGCGATTCAAATGGGATGCCAGTGCGCGCAACTTGCCACGCACGGAACCGTCGATAACGAGATCGCCGGCACGAATAATAATGCCACCGACCAAGGCCGCATCGACGCTAGCGACCACGTCGACCTCGCGCCCGAGTTTAGTCTTTAAGGCGGCGGCGATTTTTTTCAACTGCTCCGGCGTGATGTCGAACGCCGAGATCACCTGGGCCTCGATGCGGCCTTCGGCGTCGGCGCGCCGCTGTTCAAACAGGCGCGCGATCTGCGGCAATAGATGCAGCCGCCGGTTTTCCTGCAACACGCGGATGAAGTTCGCACCTTCTTTGGTGAGTGCGTCTCCACAGATATCAAGAAACAATTGGGTAAAGCGCACGCGCGCCACCCGTGGGTCCACCGCCAGACGCGCGATCTCGGTATCGGTCGCCACCGTGGCGGCGAGGGCCAGCATCTCGGACCATTGCTTCAGCGCCTGCGCACTTTGCGCCATCTGGAATGCGGCTTCGGCGTAGGGGCGGGCGAGGGTGATATTTTCGGACATGCTTTATAGAGCCCCTAGCAAAATGATTGGATCTTGCTTCAAATTCCGGCCCTCGGCAACTGCTCCATGCGTTGCTCTACCTCCCGCATCCATGCGGTCGTCACCCCTACTTCCCCTCTCCCGCGGGAGAGACCACACGATCCATGGTCGCGAATGGTATCCCGGAACCGTGCGGTCTCTACCCTCATCCGGCCCTGCGGGCCACCTTCTCCCGCGCGCGGGAGAAGGAGATGCGTGCGGCCTGCGGCCGGGTTCCGGGGTAGGGGTTTTAAGCCCTTCTCCCTCTGG